>JAGIXO010000031.1 GCA_026122915.1 Candidatus Electronema nielsenii
CGCTCAATAAAATTGCGCCGCATTCAGCGAGCCGGATGTCGTTCTGCCAGCTCGCGCAGTTGGGCCACGTATTCATCCTTGCGGGCTAACTGGTTCGTAGCTTCGATGTCTCGGATGAGCGGTGGAATCAGGCTGCTGATATCTGTTCCGTGCGCATTGAGGTTTCTGCTACCTGCCTCGTCAATCAACAGCAGCGCGTAGTAATTGATCAGCAAACGCACTCTTGCCTCGCGACGGAAAAGATACGAACGTCCGCCGATGGTATTGAGGAAGAAGACCGAATACTCGTAGGCAGTATTGAAAGGAATTTGCACCGTATCTACTGGGCAGTTTTCGCCGATACTGGCAGCGTGTAAGGTAGCGGCCAGCTCTTCAATCTTGCCTTGCTCGTGTTCCAGCACCGTTTTGAGCAACTGGATATTATCTTTGCCGATGATTCGGAAGAAATGAGCCGTGTTAGAAATTACTGTGTAGAGATCATCGGTTTCTCGCACTACCGCAGGTGGCTTGGCTACCAGCTTGTCTTTTAATCCGTCTATATGCTTGCGCACCGACTGCTTGAGCTTGAACTCTTGGATGTAGTCTTTCTTGTCCAACCCATCAAGAAAAGGCCGCAAACTGCCCGTCGCTTGCAAGCAAGTCATGGGCGGCGGAGCTGATTTATCCGCAGGCACAGGAACGAGCGGAGCTGTCTCTACTTCTGTGGTTGGCAAGTTCAGCTCTGACAAAGACCGCGCCAGCTTGCCTCCTGCTGGAGGAGGTTCATCTGCCTCTTTTTCTTCTACTACAAGAGGAGAAGGAGATGCGTCCTCGACCTGAGGGCGAAGACCAACCGCCTGAGGGAGCTGCTTCAGTACCTTTTCCATTTCCGTTGGAAAAAGAAACCACGCCCCGGCCAGAACTGAAGCAAAAACTGTGCAGCCCAAGGCGATAGACTGAAGCGGCAATTTCTTTTTCGGCTTCCTATTTTTCATGGCTCTCATGCTGTTGTTTTGCGGGTTATTTCCAAATAATCTGCTCTTACTCTATCAGATTGCAACGACAATGGGCAAAGAAAAAACCGACTGGAGCTACTGAGGAAGGGCTTTGTTCTGTTTTCCCTTGACGCTGCCTGCTGAAAGGAATAAATAGTATAGGCAGTATTCTTAGTAAACATACGAGTGACAAGCAAGAATCCTGCACTCTTCTTTTACCTTCCCATAGGAGAAAAAACATGGCTGTTTATGTTACCGGTCACAAGAACCCAGATACCGATTCAGTTACTGCTGCGATTGCCTACGCCGAGCTGCTGAAAGCCCAAGGTACTGACGCGATTGCATCTATGCAGGGCGAGCTGAACCCTGAGACTCAGGCAGTGCTGCGCCGTTTCAACGTACCTGCGCCGGAGATCATGAAGGATGCCGCAGGAAAGACCGTTGCTTTGGTTGATCACAGCGACCTGAAGCAAGCACCGGACAACCTGAGCGCAGACAACGTAGTTGCCATTGTTGATCATCACAAGATCGGTGACGTGACCACCAATAGCCCGATATTCTGCTACGTCAAGCCTGTTGGCTGCACCGGCACCGTGTTGAAGCAGCTGTATGATGTAGAGGGCGTGGCTATTCAGCCGAAAATCGCTGGGTTGATGATGTCTGCTATTCTCAGCGATACCGTCAACTTCAAGTCTCCGACTTGCACTGAGGAAGACAAGAAGGCAGTTGCCGAGCTGAAGACAATTGCTGCTGTGCAGGACACCGATGCGCTGTTCATGGAGATGCTGAAGGCCAAAAGTGCTATCGAAGGCATTCCGGCTATGGACTTGCTGAATCGCGATTACAAAGACTTCGATATGAAGGGCAAGACTGTTGGCTGTGGCCAGTTGGAGCTTGCTGCTCTGGATCAGGCTACTCCGGCTATCCGCGAGGCTCTGTACAAGGCCATGCAGGAAAAGAAGGCAGCAGGCGGCCAGCACACTGTGCTGCTGATGCTGACCGATGTTGTCAAGGAGGGCACCGAGCTGATGGTGCTGTCTGATGACGCTTCCATCATCGAAGGTGCGTTCAACACCAAGTTGAGCGGCAATTCCATGTGGATTCCCGGCATGATGAGCCGCAAGAAGCAGACCATCCCCAACCTCCAGAAGGCGTTCGGCTGCTGATGTTAGCTGAACCGGGGGCTGTGTTCCGGCAGTGATATGAAAAGGATCGGCGGCAGCGTCGATCCTTTTGTGTTTTTGGTGAATCGAGCGGATGCCAAGTAAATGTCTGCTGTACGGTAGTGCTTATTTTCCGGCAACAGCGTCGATTTTTTTTAGAGCATAACGATAGCTTGTTATGGATAGGAAAGATCCGAAATTAGAGCAAGTATGGAAACAAAACCAAACACCTGTGGTGTTTCGTGATGGCAAGCCAACGCAGCGTTTGTTAGTTCGTCTTCCACCTTCCATTATGTTTAAAAAAACAGATCGGCTTAAAACTGAACATAAGGCTGAGTATTTTGAGCAATTAAATTGGCTTAGGGCAGAGCATAGAAAATATCCTGAATGGATAGTGAATTTTAATTGCTGGAAAATACCCATGGCATGGTTTGAAGATGTTATCAAACGTTCCATGTCTAAATATGGAAGCGTATACGTAATCCAACCATATCGTATCCAGCAAAAGTGTGCTCCAGCTTGTTGGAATGCTGTCGGCGTTGAATGTGAATGTGAATGTTCTTGCATGGGAGAACATCATGGCGCAGGAAATCCAGCAGGTAAATGGCATATTGTTTCAGAAACATCTGCCGTTAGTTGGGGTGAAAAACAGTATTCATGCAGATTGATTTATCCAAATTTAAAAAACGAAGTAGCTATTTGCCCGTGATGATACATAATAGTTGAGAAATCACATGAAAGAAACCGTAGTGACAGTCGGCCTTGGCGAGCGCAGCTATCCGATTCGGATTAGATCCGGCCTGCTGGACAAAATCGGCCCTGATTTGCTTAAGCGCAAGATCGGCAGCAAATACGGGGTAATCAGCGACGACCGGGTGGCGGCATTGTACGGCAGCCGCTTCATGCAGTCGCTGGCCGCAGCAGGCCTGCAAGCTAAACTGATCACTTTCCCGGCAGGCGAGGCGAGCAAGCATCTTCAGACCATCGCCGCGCTTTCCAGCGAATTAGCTCAACGTGGCTTTGACCGCAAAGATGCCCTCATCGCCCTTGGCGGCGGCGTGACCGGCGACATCACCGGCTTTCTCGCCTCGATCTATCTGCGCGGCATTCCATTCGTTCAAGTGCCGACCACGCTGCTTTCGCAGGTGGACAGCTCGGTCGGCGGCAAAACCGGCGTGGACATCCCGGAAGGCAAAAACTTAGTCGGCACCTTCTATCAGCCCAAGGCGGTGTATATTGATCTCGACGTGTTGCACACCTTGCCTGTTGAGGAGCTGCGCGGCGGTCTGGCCGAAGTGATCAAATACGGCGTGATTCATGATGCAGAGTTCTTCGTCTTTCTGGAGCAAAACCGCGAGGCCGTCTTTGCCTTGCAGCAGGACGTGCTGACCAAGCTCATTGCTCGCTGCTGCGAAATCAAGGCTTGGGTGGTGGAGCAGGACGAAAGGGAAGGTGGTCTGCGCCGGATTCTCAATTTTGGCCACACCATCGGCCATGCAGTGGAGGCGGCTTCCGGTTTTCAGCTTATTCACGGCTATGCAGTAGCCATCGGCATGTGTGCGGCGGCGGAACTGGCAGTGCGCACAGGCTATCTTACTGACGAAGAGGCGAAGCGCATCCGTCGTCTGATTGCCGTTTACGGCCTGCCGACCGCTATTCCTGCCAATATCAATCGCGAGGAAATAAAGAAATACCTGCTCACCGACAAGAAAACCGTCGGCGGCAGGGTCTTCTATGTCCTGCCAGAGCGCATCGGTGCGGTGAAAATCACCGATCAGGTGCGAGAAGAGGATGTTGACGCGGTGCTTGCTGCATGATATTTATCAGTTAAAAAATATCGTGAAGTAAGAGGTGGTTTTGTGCTATAATAAAAAAATTTGCCAAGGAGGTTTCACAATGAAAAAAATGTATTTGCTATTGGGACTGATGACTGCTGTGACTGTGCCATCAATAGGTTCTGCTAAGTTGGTGCTGGACGTACCGCCGATTTTGGCGGCGGGGAGTTCACAGGAGACTTGTACAGTTGATGGAGACTGTAGTACGGGTTTTTGCTGTAACGGCAGGTGCTACGCAGCAGGTTCAGGTACCTGCTGCAATAGCGGCAATATCTATTGTTCTGGAATAGCTACTTGCACGTCGTGTGCAAATCCTTGCGATAATTCTTGCAACCAGCCAGCTACAGGCGGGCTAAATGACACTGGCATTACGTTCGGCGGAGGCTATCCGATCAATAACACCACTTGTGCCGCTGGGGTCGAATCTGCTATTCAAGACTGCTCGCATGGACGTGATGTCACTGCTGGAGGATTCAGTTTCACCCAGCAAGGAAATTGTGTTAAAGACAATGTCACCGGTATTACTTGGTCTTCGCATCAAGGAGAGACAACATGGAGTGATATCGCAACAAAAGTCACTGCTGCCAACACAGGCGGACTTTGTGGGATATCGACCGGTTGGCGTGTTCCGACTCTTAAAGAGCTGTTAGGTATTGTGTCGTATCATAGTGTCAATACTGCTTATCATGCTGTTTTTTCAGATACAAATACAAGTAAACCATATTGGAGTGGAACATCTGCCAACACCACTGGCTCTGCATGGGCTATGAGTTTTATAGCAGGCAATACGACTATTCTTTCTAAGAGTGATTCGTATTTCGTGCGATTAGTGAATGGCACAGCCCCTACAAGTAGTTTGACAGACAATAGTGATGGTACTGTCACAGACAGCACAACCAAACTCATGTGGAAAAAGTGTTTGGAGGGGCTTTCAGGAAGCACGTGCGGAACAGGTGTGGCATCAACATTCACTTGGCAAGATGCATTAAAGCAGCCTGGATTAGTGGGTAATTTTGCGGGACAAACAGGATGGCGTTTACCTAATATCAAAGAATTGCAGTCTATTGTCGATGAGAGCAAGAGTAGTCCTGCAATTAATTCAACCATATTTCCTAATGTGCCTGCGGCATCGCAAGTATGGTCTTCTTCACCGTATGCTGCCGGTGTTGTTTCCGGTGGAACCACGTATTGGAAATCATGGATAGTGCAGTTTACTTCTGGCGCAGTGACAACTCCGCTGTCACGAGAAAGTACATTAAATGTCCGCCTCGTGCGTGATATGCAATAGCTGTAGTTAGCTATAAACTCGCTCCACCCAGTTGTTGAAAAAAACAAAAAGATCAGGTATCCTTGCGGGTGCTTGATCTTTTTTATTTTCCACCCAAAATACAGGGAAGCGCACACCATCATGCCGATTTACGAATTTCTTTGCCAAGATTGCAACACGATCTTCAATTTCCTTTCCAGCCGAATCAACACCGAAAAACATCCTGATTGTCCGAAATGCGGCAGAAAAGAGCTGAACCGGCAGATATCCACCTTTGCTGTTATCGGCAAGGCCAAGGAAAGCAATGATGATGATCCCTTAGCCGGAATTGATGAAAGCAAGATGGAACAGGCTTTTGAAGGGCTGATGCGTGAAGCTGAGGGCATAGACGAGGACGATCCCCGCCAGATGGCCCAGCTAATGCGTAAGTTTTCGGGCAAAACTGGCATCAATTTGGGTGAGCAGATGGAAGAGGCCATCTCACGGATGGAGGCAGGCGAAGACCCTGATCAGATTGAAAAGGAAATAGGCCACCTGTTGGACCCTGATGATGCCTTTTCCTTGGATGGGCCGAAGAAAAACATCCGTTCTGGTATCCGGCAGCCCTTTCATGACGAAACGTTGTATTCGTTATAACCACCTCCGCGCCAAAAAATCTGTCATGAGTGCTGACAACTTGATCTTTCTTGAAAATTTAGAATGGTTCGATGAGACCGGCCAAGAGCTGTTGCACCGTCTGCCGGAACGCGGCTCCGGGGAAATCAAATTCGGTGCCCAGCTCACTGTGCGGGAAAGTCAGGCCGCAGTCATGTATTATAAAGGCAGGGCAGGTGATGCCTTTGGGCCGGGTCGCCACACCTTACGCACCGGCAACATCCCAATCATCACCAAGCTGCTCTCTGCGCCGTGGGGCATGACCAGTCCGCTGCGCGCTGAGGTTTATTTTGTCAATCTCAAGGTTTTTCCCAATCTGAAATGGGGCACCCGCGACCCGGTGGCCTTCCGCGATTCCGAGCTGGGTTTTGTCCGCTTGCGGGCGCATGGTATCTTTAATGTTCGGGTCATCCAACCGGTGCTGTTCATCAACACCTTGGCCGGAACGATGGGCAAATACAGCACTGAGCAAATAGAGGAATATCTGGGTCGGGTGATTGTCTCCCGGCTCAATGACTATCTCGGCGAGACGCTTGACACGCTTTTTAGCCTGCCCGCGCAGTTTAATGAAATGGCGGAGGAGCTGAAAAAGCTGCTGATCAGCGATTTTTCCCGCTTCGGACTGGCGTTAGATGAACTCTATATCGGCTCTATCACTCCGCCGGACGAAGTGCAAACCGCTATCGACGACCGCAGCCGTCTCGGTCTGATCAAGGATATGGATAGCTTTGTTCGCATGAAAGCGGCAATGGCGATGGAAAAAGCTGCCGCCGCTGGCAACGAGGCCGGAGCTGGTCTCGGAATGGGCATGGGGCTGATGATGCCTCATCTCTTCGCTGGAATGCAAACTGCTCAACCTGCTGCAAAAACACAATGTTCTGCTTGCGGTAAAGCTGTTGCCGCTGAGTCCCGTTTCTGCCCGCATTGTGGTCACGCCACTGACGAAAAACCTGCGGCAGTTATCTGTTCGACCTGCAATAGTGAAAATTTGCTTGGGGCAAAATTCTGCCACGGCTGCGGCCTGAAACTGTGAACATCCGGGTTGAACAGCCTTGCCCTCAGTGCGGCGGTGCGGTCATGCTCTCAGCGGCTGACCGCTTATTGACCTGTCCCTACTGCAAGGTGAAAAACTTTCTTCTCACCGGGGGCGGGCCGTTCCGCTACTCCCTCCCAAACCGGGCCAAAGATCAGGCTCGGTTGGTTTATGCTCCCTATCTCCGTTTCAAGGGCAATATTTTTTCCGTGGCTGCTTCTGGGGTCTCGCACCGGATTGTAGATACCACCCAAGACGGCTGCGGCCTGCCCGGATTGCCCGCTTCCCTTGGTCTGCGTCCCCAAGCTATGAGCCTTGTTCGGATCAGCAGTGAGACCAAAGGCCGCTTTTTACCTCTTGCGATTGAAGCCAAAAAGGTTTTTGAAAAAGCAACCAAGCTCCACAACTTGATCGAGGGAAACAATGATAGCATTGTCTATCATCATGCCTTTATTGGTGAAACAATCAGCTTTATCTATCTTCCCCTGTTGATCCGGGAAGACGGACTGTTCGATGCGGTTTTAGGGCAACCACTGACCGCCTCAAGTCAAGCCTTGGGCGGTGTCCCTTTTCAGTCGCACTGGCAAATGAAATTTCTCGCCGCGCTCTGTCCGCGCTGTGGCGGCAATTTGGACGGCGAAGGCGACTGCCTTGTAACTACCTGCACCAACTGCGATACAGCTTGGCAGATTGCTGCTCATGGATTAGAGCGGATGCTTTGTAGAACCATACTCAGCAATAAAGATGAGGCAGAGGCAGCCTTGCACTTACCTTTTTGGAAAATCGCTGTCCGGCTTTCTACTCTGGATATCCGCACCTTTGCTGATTTCATCGAGCGTACAAACCAGCCAATGGTAGTCCGCCCGGAATGGCGCAATCAAGCTATGCAGTTCTGGATTCCAGCTTTTAAGCTGCGGCCAGAAATTTTTCTTCGCACCGGCAAGCAAATCACTGTCAGTCAACGACAGCTTGGGACAGAAAGAGACCTGAAAATTAAGGCGGTTGCCAATCTATACCCTGTGACGCTACCTCTCAATGAGGCACGGCAAGCCATCAAGGTTATGCTGGCCTTCTCCGCCGCTAACGGGCCTGCTCTCTATTCTAAGCTACCCAGCGCAGAGCCAGAAACTATAGCTACCTCCTTGGTTTATCTGCCTTTTCAAGATCAGCACCATGACTGGGTGCAATCGCAGACCGGCGTGGCCATCAACAAAAGTATCCTCCATTTTGGCAGGACGTTGTGATATGATCGTTCAGGATAAGCAGTTGATGAGGGCAGCTTTAGCCGAAGCGC
This sequence comes from Candidatus Electronema nielsenii, assembly GCA_026122915.1. GTDB lineage: Bacteria > Desulfobacterota > Desulfobulbia > Desulfobulbales > Desulfobulbaceae > Electronema > Electronema nielsenii. Next base: position 8,221 of record JAGIXO010000031.1, read on the forward strand.
AGTTGGCGTTAGAAGCAGGTGAATTTCCGGTTGGTTGTGTGCTGGCATTGGATGGAAAAATTCTCGCCCAAGGCCGTCGTCGCAACAGCGGCAGCACCTCACGCAACGAGCTGGATCATGCCGAAAATATCACCCTGCGCAGTCTGTTAACCGAGCAGCCCCGCGTGAATTGTAGCAAGATTACAGTGTATTCGACACTTGAACCCTGCCTGATGTGCTTTAGCACCCTGCTGCTTTCTGGCATCCGCCGTTTTATCTGGGCTTATGAAGACGTGATGGGCGGCGGCACCGCGTTGCCGTTAGCGCAGTTAGCACCGCTCTATCGGGAAATGCACGTGGAGCTGCTACCGGGCCTGCTGCGCAACGAGAGTTTAGCTCTCTTCGCCCGCTTTTTTCAAGATCACTCTTACTGGCAGGGCAGTCTGCTGGCTTCATACACTTGTGCAGAATTTCAACGAATTGATCGCGCGAACGGTTGATTTTAAACCCGGTGAGCGCAATGTCTTCCTCCATCTGCTCACTCAGTGCAATCTTTCCTGTCGCCACTGCTATATCAATCCGACCCAGCACGGCACGACCATGCTGCCCACAGAAACTGTGCGGCAATGGCTGCGGCTTTTTGCTCGACCTGAACGCGAGAGCAATCTGATTTTGCTCGGCGGTGAACCGACCTTGCATCCTGATTTGGCCGCGATCATCCGAGCAGCCAAGGTTCTGCGCTATGCCGTAACTGTTGATTCCAACGGCTTTCTTTTTCATAATTTGCTGGAGCGGGCGAGACCAGCGGAGTTAGATTTCCTCAGCTTTAGCTTAGATGGGCCAGATGCGGCAGTGAACGATCCCATCCGAGGCAAGGGCGTTTTTGCGGTTTGCACAGAGAACCTACGCCAGGCGGTTTCGCTCGGTTTTCGCACCAGTCTGATTTGCACGGTTTCTGCCCTAAACATCGACCACTTGCACCGAATGCCCGCTTTGCTTACTCAACTGGGCGTGCAGCGTTTTTTTATTCAAGTCATCGGGCTGCGTGGTAAATCAGCGACTGGTGGCGCGAAAAACCTCCAAGTTGATCGCGCTCGCTGGCTGGAGGTCGTGCCGGAGACCGCCCAACAGGCCGCTCGACTCGGCATCCACGTCACCTATCCCAAGGTTTTTCTGGAGCCGAATGAAGCCTTTTCCTGTGCTGGGTTAGCAGCGGAAAATTACTTCGTTTTTCCTAACGGTCGGGTCTATCGCTGCCCGCTCTGTGAGGATTATCCTATTCACAGTTTCTGTATCGAAAACAGTGAACTGGTGCAGCAGCAGGGTCTGAACGAAGACCATTTTTTCAATCTGAGCATTCCTGAAGGCTGCGTGATGAATAAGCTGCTTCAGTCAGATAATCTTGACTATCTCCCAGACGGTAGTCTAAAACATCGCATTTCCTGCTGCATGTTAAAGCAAGAGATGCGACCGTAGCAAGATACCCATGAACATAGCCACCCCAAAGCAGATGCAGGCCATCGATCAAGCAGCAATTGAGGAATTCGGCATTCCCTGCTTGGTGCTGATGGAAAACGCAGGCCGAGCGACGCTTGATTGCATGGAGGCGCAATTCGGTCCAGTTGGTGGCAAGAGCGTTTGCATTTTTATCGGGCCGGGCAATAACGGCGGCGATGGTTTGGTGATTGCTCGGCATGTTCTTCAACGCGGCGGCTCACCTTTGCTCATTTTTTTGGTCGAACCAGAACAGTTAAAAGGTGATGCAGCAATTAATGCGGGCATCTGCGGCAAGCTCTGGATCGCCCATTGCATCATTCGCAAAGAAGAGGAAATTTCTCAGCTCATTGATAAAATCAAGCAACTGCATTTTGATCATCCAATTCACAGTATAGTCGATGCTCTGTTTGGCATTGGCTTGAGCCGCAAGCTCGAAGGCCGCTTTGCCGCCGCTGTTCGTTTCATCAATGATCTTGCTCGGCGGCAGCACTGGCCGATAACAGCGGTGGATATTCCTTCCGGTCTCTGTGCTCAGACTGGAATGCCGCTGGGTTGCGTGGTTGAAGCGGATTTAACCGTGACCTACGGTTTACCCAAGCCGGGGCATTATCTGCACGGCGGCACGGCGGTCGGTAAGCTGGAGGTCGTGGACATCGGCATCCCAGAGCAGGTGATTGCTTCTGCCAAGCTGTCCGGTCGACTGCTTGATCGTCGGAGCGTCGCTGCGCTGCTGCTCCCTCGTACCAAGGCAGCCCATAAGGGCAGCTTCGGTCATCTGCTCATTTTGGCCGGTTCCGAAGGTAAAACCGGTGCAGCCATCTTAGCAGCCAAAGCGGCCTTGCGTAGCGGCTGCGGATTGGTGACGCTGGCTGTGCCAGCTGAACTGAATCCGATTTTTGCCGCCAGTCTGCCAGAAGCGATGACGGTGCTGCTACCGCATTCGGACGGATGCCTGTCATCGGCTGATTATAAACTGATCCGCATCCTCATGGCCGACAAGGATGCGGCGATTATCGGCCCTGGTTTAAGCACCGCACCAGAGACGGGCAAACTGGTACGGCGACTGCACCAAGAGCTGCCCGCGCCTCTGCTGGTAGATGCCGATGCGCTCAACTTGCTGGCCTTGGAGCCATGCTGCATAAGAGAGACTGCGGGGCCGCGTATTCTTACGCCGCATCCCGGCGAAATGGCTCGCCTCACCGGCTTGCGAACAGCGGAGATTCAGGCAGATCGGCTCAAGGCGGCAGACTGGCTGGCAGAAGCGGAAATCCGAGACAACCACGAAATCATCACGGTGCTGAAAGGCGCAGGCACTGTGGTCTGCTCGAACAAAGGTGGCTGGGCGATCAACAGCAGCGGCAACAGCGGTATGGCTGTCGGTGGCATGGGCGATGTGCTGGCCGGATTCATCGGCGGACTGCTGGCGCAAGGCTATACACCTTGGGATGCGGCAGCAGCCGGAGTTTTCCTGCACGGCTTGGCCGCTGACCTGCTGGCCGAGGAACGAAGGCAGGGTTTCACCGCAGCTGAGGTCGCGGCAGCACTGCCCTTTGCGGTCACGCAGATAAACCAAATTCAACACAAATAGAGGACACAGCATGTTGACAGCAAAAGACCTGATGAGCATCAACGTCATCGCCGTAACCGCAGAAACCGAAGTGCGTGAGTTGGCTAAAATTTTAGCAGCTAACCGAATCAGCGGCGTACCAGTGGTTGATGGCTTAGGAAAAGTGATCGGCGTGGTTACAGAAAGCGATCTGATCTTTCAGAATAAAAAGGTGCATATTCCCACAGCCTTTGCCATTTTGGATGCCTTTTTCTTTCTTGAAGACCCTGAGAAAATGGAGAAGGAGATGATGAAGATGGCTGGGACCAAGGTGAAAGACATTTACACCAGTAATCCGCTCACTGTGCGGCAGGACACTCCGCTGGAGGAAGTTGCCACCCTGATGGCGGAGAAGAAAGTGCATACCCTGCCGGTGCTGGATGAGAACGGGCAATTAATCGGGGTGATCGGCACGTCGGACATTATCCGCATGATTGCGGAAGGCAAGTAATTCTTCGCTATTTCTCATCAAGTCGGGCCACAGCCTGCATCAGCACATCATGCAAGGGTACTGCTTTGGTAGGTGTGGTCAGTCCAGAGGCAGCTCGGCAGGTGCGGATGGTCGGACAGGGCCAAGAGAGCATTTCCGTCACTGCCTCTACGCCTCGTTTTTCTGTCGTCTCAGCTTCGATCAGATTGCCCTTGCGGATGCGAATGATGCCTCGTAGCCGGTCAGCGGCGTTAGTTACCACCACATCAGCGGAATGATGGCCCATACCGATTAGCTGGAGGAGGTCTGCCAGATGAACTGAGTCAAAAAAGGCACTGCCTGATTCCCGAGCAAAAATGCGGGTCAGCAGCCTGAGGAGGTCTTCAATACGAAAGGGATGTTCAATGATCGCGGCCACGCCGCTATGGTACGCAGAACGCTTTAGTTCCTCAGAAAGATCATCGCTGTACAGAACCACATGGGTGTCAGCGTGCCAGCGGCGCACATGCAGCAGCAGCTCGATGCCGCTTTCACCAGAAAGATGGACATTGGCTAAAACTAAATGCACTGTGAATTGGCTCAAAATTTCACGAGCTTTAGCAGTGCTGGAAGCAAAGGCGGTCTGATAGGTACCGCTGTAGGGCAGCAGGGCCTCACGCAGCTCCTGCATGAAGTCCTTGTTCCGGTCAACGATCAGGATGTTTTTGCGGTTCATGGCAGCCAGCAGCCTTTATTGATATTATTCAAAATAATCCGGCAAGTCCTGCTCTCCGCCGGACTGCGGCAGGATGTCGCCGATAGGAATGTTGCGACCGATCAGGGTTTTCAGGGCGACTAAATTGACCAAACTTTCTAATCCAGTGCCGCCGTAGGTGCGGAGATGTTCGAGCAGAGTTTTAACCGCAACTGGCGGATCGACCTTGAAGCCAGTCACTCTGGTGCCAACAAAGGTCATGATGCTGGTGAAAGAGCGATCGCGATTGAGAGCAGCAATGCCCTTGGCTAAGGCATCAGCTGAACCTTCCTTCTCTAACTCGTTGAGAATTTCGTTGACTGCGCCGAGATAATTCTCCTCCTTTTCTCCGGCAATGAGCAAGTCTAAGCCTACCTCCAGATTGTACATCCTGTCTAAGAAATCTTTAATCAGGCCACCCTGAATGATCGAACCATGTTGCGGCGCAATCATCTCTGGCTGCGGATCAAGATTGCGGATACGCGAAACGGCCAGCTTGAGCGCGTCACGCGAGGGCATATAGAGCTGATGAAAGGTCTTGATACCTTCCCAAGAGGCTTCGGTGGCGTAGAGGTCATGGCTGTAAGATAGCCCACCAAAGAGGTCGCCGGAAAAAAGGATGCGGCTGCGCTCATCATAATACATCATCGCTCCCCGGAAATGGCAGAAGGGCGAGGGGACAAAGATGAGCCGGTTGCCGCCCGGCATTACGGCGCGGTGATTACGGTAACTTTCCACCGCCTTGAAGCGACTGGCTTTAAGGCCCAAGAACTGAATGAGCCGCCACGTATCTTCTGAAGCGACCACCATACACTGCGGGTTGAGCTTCTGAATGTAGGCGGAATTGGGCGCAACATCCGGGTCTTGGTGATTGATCAGCACCGCTTGGATTTTATCTAATCCACCGGTAATTGGAAGAACCGCCTTTTGTAGGCAAGTGAGTAACTCTGGCGGGCCAGGGTCAATCATGAGGTTAGCTTGGCCTTTTTCGTGCGGATAACAGAGGAGATAGACATTTACCTCCAGCAGGGAGTCAGAACGATTGGCTAACCACCAGACGTTTTTTCGCAGTTCAACAGGCTTCATCATCGGTGCATCTTCCATGATTGACAGGTTGTGAGGGATATTACTGCTCTGACGTTTTTTTTAGAGGCTTTGCTGTCAGTGTATCTCATATAGGAAGTATTATCAATACCGCCCCTGCCGCCTAACGGACTTCCTTTTCTACTCTCCACCTGAAGCGGGAAAACCGCTCCATATTATTATGATAATAGATCATAGGGGGAGAAAACTAAAGAAAAAAATCCTGATGACGGCTTTCAAAGTTTGGCGGCCAGCATGATACTCAATGCCAGCTTGACATTCGCTGATCTCCTGAGTAATCTTGAAACAGATATTTTTCAATTCCGCAGAGTGAACTTGGTTCTGCCGGATAAAAACGGCAGCATCGGATTTATCTCAATCCAGAACTACAAGGAGAGAACATGCTGAAAAAAAACATGAAGACCATCACGTTGGTTTTTGCAGCCTCATTGATGCTTGCTCAGGCCGCATCAGCCAGAGAATTTGCTGAAATTTACACTGATTGCGGTCTTGGCGCGCTCATCGCCCCCCGCACTCCGGCAGTGGCTGCTGTGACCAACGTTACCTTTGATCTTGGCACCACCGCTATCATTTCCAACGTTTCCTCGCCGGAAACCTGCCAAGGTGGTAAAGCGTTAGCCGCTTCCTTCATCAATGCTTCCTACGAATCGTTGGAAGCAGACTTAGCTCGCGGCCAAGGCGAGTATTTAGATTCTTTGACCACGCTGGCTGGAGTTAGCAAAGATGGCAAAGATGCTTTTGCCGCAGGATTGAGAAAGGATTTTGCCGCTTCAGTAGCCGCTGACAGCTACGGGCAGACTCGCTTCCAGAAGGCCGAGAACCTGTACAATCTGGTCTATCGACAGCCGGGCAGCCAGAGCTAAAAACACCTTTTACGCAGGAGCATGGCAGTTCGATCATGCTCCTGCTGTTTTCTCAAGTCAACGGTCTTACATTTCGGAAGCATCTTCCTTCCCCCCGCAGCTGTTTCTTCCCGCCTTGCAGTAAAAAACAGTCCGTTTACGCAGAACTGTTCGCCATTACTGTCGCTGCCTGCTATAATTTTTCGCAGCGGTGCAGAGTCGGTTTTCACAACAACCACAACACGACAGATCATGTGCGGAATATGCGGATTTAACTGGAATGACGAAGCCTTGATCAAGGCGATGGCCGAGACCATTGCTCACCGGGGGCCGGATCAGAAGGGCAGCTTCTGCTGCGGCGAGATGTCGCTCGGCTTCCGGCGGCTGTCGATCATTGACCTGAGCGAGCAGGGCCGCCAGCCGATGTTCAATGAGGACGGCACGGTCTGCCTGGTCTTCAACGGCGAGATCTACAACTTCCAGGAGCTGCGGCCTGAGCTGGAGGGGAAAGGCCACGTCTTCCGCAGCCATACTGATTCCGAAGTGATCATCCATGCCTATGAACAATGGGGCGACGGCTGCGTCCAGCGGCTGCGCGGTATGTTCGCTTTCGCCATCTACGACCAGAACCGGCAGCGGCTGCTGCTCGCCCGCGACCGCATCGGCATCAAGCCGCTCTACTACACTTGGCAGAACGGCAGGCTGCGTTTCGCCTCGGAGATCAAGGCCATTCTCGCTGACCCGCAGGCAGAGCGGCGGGTCAACCGGCAGGCCATGTACGACTACCTCGGCTTTGAGTTTGTGCCTGCGCCGGAAACCATGTTCGCGGGCATACACAAGCTGCCTGCCGGGCATCTGCTGACACTGGAGAAGGGGCGGCTGCATACGGAGCAGTATTGGGATCTCAAGTTCCATCCCGGCGAAAACAAACTCTCCTTCGGCGAGGCAGTGGAGCGGATGCGCGAGCTGCTTGATCAGGCGGTGGCCAGCCACTTGGTCAGCGATGTGCCGCTCGGTGTGTTCCTCTCTGGCGGGCTGGATTCGAGCTGCATTGTCGCCCTGATGCGCAGGCATGTCAGCGGCCCGCTCAAGACCTTCACCATCGGCTACGCGGACAAGTCCTACAGCGAGCTGGACTACGCCCAGATTGTCGCCGACCACTGCCAGACCGACCACCAAGTGCTGCTGCTCGACAGCCTCAAGCCAGACTACGTGGAGCAGACGCTCTGGCACCTTGACGAGCCGATGACCGACCTCTCGACGGTGCCGCTCTATCTGCTCTGCAAGCAGGCCAGGGAGCAGGTCACGGTCTGTCTGTCGGGCGAGGGCGCAGATGAGAGCTTTGCTGGTTATGACCGCTTCAAGGCCAGCCGGATGAATAGCTGGTTTAGTCTGTTACCCAGTGTGGTGCGCAAAGAAGTGGTGGGGAGAATAGCAGCCCTGCTCCCTGATCAGCCGCAGAAGAAAGGCGCACTGAATATGCTCAAGCGCTTCATTGAGGGCGCGAACCTTGACCCGGCAGGCCAGCACCTGCGCTGGCAGTATTTCCTCAATGAGTCGCTGGCTGGCAAGCTCTTCAGCAGCGGCTTCCGCAGCGCAATCACTGCCGACCCGTTCCGCTTGGTGCGCGAACAGGACGCTCGCTGCGATGCAGGTACAGATAGGGTCAACCGGGAGATTTACTTAGACACCCGCTTCATGATGACCGACTCGGTGCTGATGAAGGTGGATCGGATGTCGATGGCCAGCTCGCTGGAAATCCGCGTGCCGCTGCTCGACCA
>JAGIXO010000032.1 GCA_026122915.1 Candidatus Electronema nielsenii
CTTCAGCGGCTTTGCGGCCCGCATTCACCACCTGAATCACCGCCTTCGCTCCGCTGGCGATCTCGCCGCCCGCGTAAATACCGGGCAGATTAGTCTGCAAGGTGGAGGGGATGACTTTGATCGTTTTGTTCGGATTGACAGTCAGCCTGCCTTCCAGCTCGCCGAAGCTGCGGAAGGTGTCATCGCCCTCCTGCCCAAGGCCGTTCAGAACAAGCGCGCCCTGCCAGAGCAGGAGCGAACCTTCCGCAGGCACGATCTGCCGCTGATCAGATGCGGCGCAGCAGACCATCTTGGTCAGCTCGACTGTCAGGCCGCCCTGCTCCTGCCGGATGGACAGCGGCGCAGTCAGAGGCAGGAAGCGCACCTTCTCCCGTTTGGCCATGGCCACGTCTTTCCCGTAGGCACCCATTTCCTCCAGCGCACGGTCAAAGACCACGGTCACTTCCTCCGCGCCCATGCGCACGGCGCAGCGGGCCGATTCAATGGCCGCTTTGCTGCCGCCGATAATCAGTGCTTTGCCGGAAAGCTGCTTCACTGCGCCGCTGTTGACCTCGGCGAGGAAGTCCATGCTGTTCTCGGCCAAGTCGCCGCCCGGCACAGCCAGCTTCTTCCGACCCGACAAACCAGCAGCGATGAAGACGGCCTCGTAGCCTTGATCGAGCAGATTTTGCAGGGTGAAGTCCTTGCCCCAAGCCGTGTTGCTCTTCACCTCAATGCCGAGAGACAGCACGGTCTCAATCTCCCGCGCCAGAGCCTCTTTGGGCATTTTGAAGGCAGGCATAGCGGTGCGCGCCAAGCCGCCCAGCTCCGCAGCCGCCTCCAAAATGGTGACGCTGTGGCCCTGCTTGCGCAGGAACCACGCCGCGCTCAGTCCAGCCGGGCCACCACCAATGATGGCAACCTTGCGACCAGTGGCCGGAGCAACAGACTCCAGCTCCAGCGGCAGCGTGATTGCGTAGTCCGAGGCGAAACGTTTCAAGTGATTAATGGAAATTGCATCATCTAAAAGCGAACGGCGGCAGCGGCTCTCGCAGAACGCTGGGCAGACGCGGCAGACGATGCCAGGCAGGGGGTTCACTTCCTTGATCAGGCGCAGGGCCGCGCTGGGCTGTCCTTGGGCAATCAGGCCGATGTAGCCCTGCACGTTGATCGAGCCAGGGCAGGTCAGGTTGCAGGGGGCCTTGCAGTCGCCGTAATGAACAGCGGCGAGCTGAGTCAGCCGTTCCTTGCGGTGAGCGATCAGCTCGGCGGTCTCCGTCTCGATCACCATGCCGTCAGCGATCTTGGTCTGACAGGCCCGCGCCCTCTTGCCGTTCACCTCGACGAGGCAGAGCAGACAGGGCTGGTCGGCATCGCGGTGGCCCGGCAGATGACAGAGGCGAGGAATGCGGATGCCCGCCTGATCTGCCGCTGCCAGAATGGTCTGGTCAGGGGCAAGGCTGAACTGCTGGCCGTTGATGGTCAGGGTTGCGGTCTTGCTCATACAGGTCGTCCTCCAAGGAGTTCGGTCAGGTTTTTGTCACACTTGGCCGCCACCAAGGCAGCAATGGCAGGCCGGGAATAGTCGCCGCTCTTCATCATCTCTTTGCTTGCACTGATCAAGCCGGTGCGGACTTTGGCATTGCGGGAGACCTCTGCTGCCTCGACCAGCTTCTTGCGCAGTTCGGCTTCGTTCAGACCTTCAGCCTTGCCCAGCGGCCCCAGCTCGGCAGCCCGTTGGGTAAACTTGGTGATGATTTTGACAAAGTTCGGGCCTTCGGCAGCCGAGGCCCAGTCAATCAGGAAACGGTCTTTGCTGATGCCCAGACGCTCCAGTGTCTCATGCACGAGGGCAGCAGAGACTAACGCGTGGTAATTGCCGTCGATATAGTGGCATTCGCCGGGATGACAGCCACCAACAAAGACTGCGTCAGCCCCATTCGCCAGCCCTTCCAAGGGAAAGGAGGGATCAAGCCTGCCAGTGCACATCATGCGGATCACCCGCAGGTTGGGCGGATATTGATAGCGGCCCACGCCAGCGGAGTCAGCGGCAGTGTAGCAGCACCAGTTGCAGAGAAACCCCAAGATTTTCGGTTGATAGTCAGACATTTTCTTCTCCGTAATGTTTCAGGCCGACAAAATCAGGAAAGGTTGGCGGATAGCCCCCTGAACGCAGGCCATAAGAACTTAATGAAAGCAGAGCGGGTGGCTTTATCGCCCATCTGCCATAACTGTGGAAGAACATTCAGACCCAGAAAGGGTCAAAGATATCAGAAAAAAGGATGAGACAGCTTGTCTTTGAACTGACAAACAACGGCTTAAAAGCACGACATAATTATGACATAATGCCGCTAAAATTGCAAATAAAAAATGGCCGACGCAAGGGGCAACCAACCGACACGCCAAAGCTACGACTCGTTGCCACGCCCCTTACATTTTTTCTTGTCTTGAATAGCGAATGGTTAGAAACACATTTTATCAGGCGCATTCATAGCAGATCGCCCGTCACTAATGCAAGATGGTTGATCCCTTTGAAGTTCATGACCTTTTTCCTGAACTGCCCTGACTTTATTTTGCTGATGCTGCAACGCCTGTTAACGTTTCAAAAAATGATGTGCCAGTATAGCCAACTAAAAATCCTATCAGCATACCGCCCCAAAAATCTTCGATGGACACAAAAGACTGCGCTTCAGATTTTCTCGCCATGAATATGATGGCCATGCCGCTGAGTATAACCGCGACAGCGATTGTTACAAGTGGTACCAGCAGATTAGCAGCAGTGAAATTCTGCCAATTAGACGATGGAGTTGTTTGCAAAATTTTTGCTGAAGAGCCGACGAGGCCGCCAAACATTGCGCCGATTATTAAAGAATATACAGATGGTCTGATTGCCAATTCGTGGGCAATAGTGTTTGTTAAGATTTCATCTTCTTTCGCAGTCGCTTCCTCAAATGATCTTGGTGACTCAGGGATAAAACTATAATTTACATTGAATTGAAGACGATATTGAGTTGGCGTGAAAATGAGTGATTTTTCAACATTCAATACAACCGTATAAACTACTGTGCTGCCTGGTTGCAATGCAACGCCATCAGGCAATGAACTTTTCAATTTGACTGTTCTTGCCAGAGCAAGACCTGATGCAATTCCAGAGTCATAAATTTCGACGCGGCCAATTTTAACTTGTTCATTGTCCCCGCCACCACCTATTGCAATATTCGCAAAGTTAGAGCCGATTTTTAACGTGCCAAGCTCCGTTGAATTACGCACAGATATATTTATTTCATTTTTTGCAATTTCTATCACTTTATCCTGAAGAGACTGGAGTTGATATTCAATTTTTCTTGTTCGCTCTTCAGAGCATTGTGTTTTTGCTAATTCTCCCATTTTTTCTATGACAGTAGAAATTTCTGCCTTGACCTCTGTCAAACGCTGTTCTGCTACCTTGGCAGAATCCTTTTGTCGTTCATGCTCTTTTTTTACTTTTTCTTGCACCTCGCGCTCGTTAGCAAGTTTCAGCTCACTGGGAAGACTTACGTTGACTTCCCGTATCCAAACCGGCTTATCAAAGGGATTCGTCGCCAAGACAAAAAGTGCAAACTCATTTCCCGCAGTGATATTGCGGGTTGAAAGCTGCACAGAAAGATCAAGCAAACCTCGTTCCATTTTTTTACAGCTATCTAAGCTGCTCCAACAACCGCACATGAATATTATCAAACCCGCCGTTGGAGAGAATGGCGATCACATCGCCAGGCCGGGCCTGCGCCAGCAGAAAAGCAAGAATGGTATCGGTGTCGGGGAAATACTCCGCCGGAATGCCCTGCTGGTTCAAAGCCGCTGCCAGCTGCCGCGAGGAAAAGCTGTCGCCCGGCGCGGCGTGGTCAAGCGGCATAATCTCCCGCACCACCACCATGTCCGCGCCTGCAAAGGCGGTCTCGTAGTCCCGCTGAAACACCGCCCGGCGGCTGGTGTTGGTGCGCGGCTCAAAGACGACCAGCAGGCGGCGTTCCGGCCAAGCCAGCCGCAATGCGCTGATCGTCTCGCGCACCGCTGTGGGATGGTGGGCAAAATCATCAATCACTGTGATGCCGTTGACTTCGCCGCGCACCTGCTGCCGCCGCTTCACGCCTTCAAAGGAAGCCAGCCCGCGCCGAATTTCCTCATAGCTGAGGCCAAGATGCTCCAGCAGCGCAATCACGGCCAAGGCATTGAGCGCATTGTGCTTTCCCGGCATAGGCAGGCTGAATTCACCAAAGAGCCTCCCGTCCTTCCACGCGGCAAAAGTCGAGCCAAGACCGTTGGCGGCAAAATCCCTGAGCTGCCAGCGGCAGTTTGCACCTGTGCCGTAGCTGATTATTTGGCCGGGACAAAGCGCGGCAATTTCCACCACAACTGGATCATCCATGCAGGCGACCAATGCGCCTTCATTTGGAATCAAATGGACAAACTGGCGGAACGAAGCCTTGATCTGCTCCAGATCGGCGAAAATGTCGGCGTGATCGAACTCAATCGAGGTGACAATGGCACAGTAGGGCCGGTAGTGCAGGAATTTGGAAACCTTGTTGAAAAAGGCGGTGTCGTATTCGTCGCCTTCAATCACGAAACAGTCGCCAGTGCCGATGCGGTAATTGCTGCCGAATGCCTCGACAATCCCGCCGATGAAAAAGCCCGGCGAGCGGTCGGCGCGGTGCAAAACCGTGGCCAAGAGCGAGGAAGTCGTTGTTTTTCCGTGCGTTCCCGCCACAACTAACGGCTTGATTGCGCTGTGCAGGAAAAAATGCCCAAGTGCCTGGGGCATGGACAGATAAGGAATGCGCAGCTCGGCCAGCCGCTGCGCCTCCGGGTAAATGGCCCGGATGACGTTGCCGACCACGACCAAGTCCGGGCGCGGCTCCAAATTCTCCGGCCTGTAGCCCTGCATGACTGCAATGCCGGCTTGGGCGAGAAAATCTGACATCGGCGGATAGACATTCTGATCCGAGCCGCTGACCACATAGCCGCTTTCTTTGAGCATTCCGGCCAAAGCGGCCATCGCCGTGCCGCAGATGCCCATCAGATGGATGTGGCGGACCTTCTCCGGCGCACAATTCAGCTGCGGATCAAGCTGCGCGGTCATCGTTCAGCTCCTCAGCCGACTGGCGGATGGTTTTGAAGACCAGCTTGTAATGCTCCTCAAAATTCGCCGGAGTCACCTTACCGATTTCGATGAATTTGACCATGATCTCCTTGGTCGCTTTCAAAACCGCCTCATCAGTCACGGGTCGGATAAATTTTTGTTCAGACATATTTTTTGCCGTAAAAAGGAAAAAACCTCAGCCGCCCTGAAGAAGGCCAGTTCAGTCGGGCGGCGGAGGTCATCTCACACAGGAAAAACCCTTGAAGGCACTTCTTGGGAGAATTTTAGACAGTCTAATTTTTCGCTAATGCTTCAAAATCAACGGCCTCAGCATAGCTGAACAGCACAATTTGATCTACAGCTCGGCCTTTAACGGTGACAATGAAACGCCCAGCAACCACAATATTAATTTCGCCGCTGTGGTCTTGCTCATTGTATTTGAGCATGGCCCGCTGTTGTTTGATGGTTTGAATGTTCCCGCCCGAAGCCCCAGCGAAAAGCGGATTATTGAGCATCATGATGATCGATTGGAGTACCGGGGAATCGGAGATGATTTCAACAGAAACTATCGCACCACCACCGATAAAGTAATCGCGACTGACTGTCGAGCCACCGCCAAAGACCGCTGTACCTAAAGATTTTGCCAAAGCGGGCTTGGCCTGCCAGCCGAGCAAGGGTTCAGGCAGCAGAGCCTTCATTCGTTCGCTTTTTTTCTGGCGGATCAGCTGAGTGGCATAGTCGAGATTGGAAATCGCTCCGGCAAAATCGTTAGCCCGATACTGGCGCACCGCTTCTTCAATGGTGGTGATAATGTCATCATTATTAGCAACCTGCACAGGAGACGGCGACAGTTGAAAGATATCGGCGATTTCTGCTGGAATCGCTGCTTCTTCCTCAACACTTTGTAACTGCTCTGCTGGAACTGGAGGCGTAGTGGCAGCTGGAGGTTGTAGCCGAGAAGAAGCCGCCTCAACAGGTGTTTGTTGCAATGCTTGGCTCTTCTGCTGCTCAACGGCGGGAGGCGGCGTATCGTCCTTTGATTGCTGCTGATTGCCCTCGCCTGCCTTGTACTGCTGCACAATTGCCTCCATCGCCTTGAGCAGCTCATCCTCCTTTTCGCCTGCCCACGCTAAAGACAAACAGCTGACAACAAAGGCCAGCGCAAAAACAGCAGAAAAAAATCTTCTCATCGTCCATCCCATGCAGAGTTTCTGAAACGCAACTATGTTTCGTGCTTCTTAAGTGATACCAATCCACAGGAAAGGTGTCAAGCAGGGAAGCATTCGCGTCTCAGAAGCGGTCGGTGAAATACGGCTCCAGCACCTTGGGCAGGCGCACCGTGCCGTCTGCTTGCTGATAATTTTCCAGAATCGCCAATAAAGTGCGCCCAACGGCCAAACCAGAACCATTCAAGGTATGTACAAGACGGCTTTTTTTCTCGCCTTCAGGTCGGTAACGGATGCCCGCCCGCCGTGCCTGAAAATCGAGAAAATTTGAGCAGGAAGATATTTCTCGGTAGGTGTTCTGGCCCGGCAGCCAAACTTCAATATCGTAGGTTTTGGCTGAGGAAAAACCCAGATCGCCAGCGCAGAGAGCCACCACTCGATACGGCAATTCGAGTAGCTGCAACACTTCCTCGGCATCAGCCAGCAGGAATTCTAATTCTTGGCCTGAGGTCTCCGGCGCAGCAAACTTGACTAATTCCACTTTGTCAAACTGATGCTGACGGATCAGCCCGCGTGTGTCTTTGCCGTAAGAACCAGCCTCAGAACGGAAACAAGGCGTGTAAGCGGTATATTTGACTGGCAATTCCGCCTCGGTCAACGTGGCATCGGCATGAATATTAGTCAGCGGCACCTCGGCGGTCGGAATCAACCAAAGATCGCGGCCTTCCAACTTGAATAAATCTTCCTTGAATTTAGGCAACTGGCCAGTACCGGTCATCGTCTGGGCTGTGACCATGAAAGGCGGCAGGAACTCAGTGTAGCCGTGCTTCTGGGTATGCAAATCGAGGAAAAAATTGATCAAGGCTCTGGATAACCGTGAAGCAAAGCCTTTGAGCAGACAGAACCGCGCTCCAGAGAGTTTAGCAGCGGTCTCAAAATCGAGAATACCGAGCTGTTCGCCGATCTCCCAGTGCGGTTTCGGCTGAAAAGAAAATGCCGGGATACTGCCCCAGCGTTTCACCTCGATGTTGTCCTTGTCGTCCTTGCCCGCAGGAACCGAGTCGTCGCAAAGATTGGGGATGGACATGACCACATCCATGAGCTGGGCCTCGGCTTCAGCCAATTCTTTATCCAGCGCGGCGATGCGTTCAGAAACCTCGCGCATTTCAACAATCAACGGCTCGGCCTTGCTTTCCTCACCCGCTTTCTTGAGCTGGGCGATGTCCTTAGACACCGTATTGCGCTGATTTTTCAGCTGCTCAACCTGATTGAGCAGAGCCAGCCGTTTGGAGTCAATCGCAGCAAAGGTGTCGATCAAATCGGTATTCATACCCCGTCGGAGGCATTTTTCTCGGACAAGGTCGATGTTTTCCCGGATAAAGCGTAATTCAAGCATGATAGAAACCAAAAGGAAAGGTTGAAAGCTGCAAGTTCAATTGTCCGCCTACTTTTTTAGCACGGCTGAGGCCGCTCTGCAACGGGTATTCAATTGATTTTGCTCTGCGGGTTTGTTACATAGAGCAAGTCCGCAGCAAAAGGCGGCTTAAAATCTGAACCATACTTCCCGACATCTTGTGCAAGAACATTTCAGTAACCTGATAGTTTTCATAGCGGAGCTGCGCAAATCGCTTCGTTTCGCGGCAATCAGCCTATTTGCGCTGACAGCGGTGATCTTTTTCCTGTCCACCGGCTTGATCGGGGTCTTTCAGGAGCATCTGCATGAAAAGCTCTACTTTTTTTCAGTAGCCGAACCCTTTCTCGCTCACATCAAGGCTGCCTTTTTCGGCGCAATTTATTGCCTGATGCCCCTTTTCATGCACATCCTCTGGAAAGCTCTTGGCAAACCTTTCGACGTAACCGGCAAAAAGCTCTTCGCCTTCACCACCGCTACTTGTCTGCTTTTTTACGTGGGCACTGTGTTTTGCGCCTTTGTTACCCTGCCCTACGGCGCGAGTTTCCTGCTTGGTTTTCAGTCCGAACACCTGAAGCCTTACATCGCTATCGGGAGCTTTGTCAATTTTGTGACCATCTTAGTGCTGGCCTTTGGGGTGATTTTCGAGCTGCCGGTTTTTATGATTTTTTCCGCCCAAATTGGTGCACTGTCCCGCAGTTTTTATGAGAAAAATCGCCGCTTCGCTGTGCTGGCCATTGCCATTCTGGCGGCGATGCTGACCCCCACGCCTGACGTGGTCAACATGGCCTTGATGGGACTACCGCTTTATATGCTCTATGAGGCTGGAATTTTGGTCATCAGGCTGCTGCGGATTGACGAAAAACAGGCAGTGGCTAAAACTCAATAACCCGGATGCCGTGAGCCAGCAGCAAGGCAGCGGTTACGCCAAGCTGTGGTGTCAGGCCGCAAGAAGGGCTGCGGGCCTTGAGCAGAGCCAGCCGGATATTCTGCGCCTGAGCAATCTGCAACACCGCTTCAGCTCCGGCGATAAATTGCCGAGTTACGTCTGTTCCTTCACGAGTGATAACCGCCGCTCGGCCTGCCAACACCTCGTCGCCACTGCCGCTTAAATGAGCTGGAACGCGGGGCGTGGATAAACCACCAAGCTGCTCCGGGCAAACCGGAATGTATTGGTAATTTTTCAGCATCTCCAAGCAATTGCAGCCTGGCTTACTGCGTCCGTCATAGCGGGTGCAAAGACCAATTAGGCAGCTGCTAACGATGCACTGTTCAGGTTTGTTGACAGGCATGATATAGTAGTGAAAGAGTGTGGCGCAGAAAAATATAATCGTTCTTGATGATATAATCCAGTTAAATCATTTGCTTGTTCGTAGAAAATAGGGAGGTACGGTGCAGCAGCCGAGACAGAACTTAAACAGGAGAGAAAAAAGAGCACTTGCCCGCATTCTGCTGGCCGCTTTTGTTCTGGCCCTGTTATTTCTTGCTGTTACGCCGGGCCGTAGTTTGCATTCGTATTTTTCCGTCAAGAAAAAGATTGCGATTGTAGAGGCGGAGAACCGGCTGCTGCTGCGAGAAACCGTACAGCTGAACGAGGAGATTAAGCTGCTTCAGCATGATGACCAATATTTAGAGAAGATTGCTCGAGAAAAATACGGAATGCTCAAGAAGAATGAAGAGGTGTATTATACTCAACCGATTGAGTCTGCGGAGCAGCCGCCAGAGATCGAAACGGAAGAAACAGTATTGTGACACTCTCTTGCGAACATAAAACGCCTGATCCAGCAGCCTTGGCCCAGTTGCTCCGCCAGACCCGCAGCGTGTTGGCCTGCCATGTAGAGATAGGCATCATCAACTATCCAGCCACGCCGGAACTCCGCCATTTTGCCGCTCATCGTCCTGTTCCTCCAGTCGTACAAAGCAGAAAACCCGATAAACTGTCGGCCACTGCGCAATCCCTTCCCGCTGCTGAAAAGAAACCGCAAGCACCGATATCGAGCAGAGCAGAAATCGCGGAACAGCTTGCTCAGTGTCGCCGCTGCGCTGACGCTGCTTCCCCAATGCCGGGTTTTGGTAGTGCCGCACCACGTTTGGTGGTGGTTGGTGATTACTTCATCGGCGCAGGACGCGGGCAAAATTTACTTTGGGGTAAAGAGGAGGACGAGCTATTCTGGAAGATGATGACGGCCATTGGCCTGAGCCGAGAAACGGTTTATGTCACCAATGTGCTCAAATGCGCGCAGAGGGAATTGCCTCAGTCCACCAGTAAAGCTGAACAAAATTGCCGCCCTTGGCTGGAAGCGGAGCTGCAAACTATCCGTCCTCAGCTCATTTGCGCTCTGGGTGAAACTGCTGCTCGCGTTCTGATAGGCGGAAACACACCCTTGGCACGACTTCGACTACAGAAAAAATTTCATCCCTGCTGCTGCCCTTCCGACAGCATTGCACAGGTATTGCCCACCTATCACCCCCGCTTGCTGCTTCAGCATACCGAAATGAAAAAAGCCGCTTGGGAGGATTTACAGGCACTCCAGTGGCGGCTTCAAGCCGGGAACTAACGAAAAACGTTCTTACTGCATATCTGCGCCCTGCACTTGGCAGTTTTCTTGAACTCGCAAGGTGAACTCGCAGGGAGCTTCATTCTGTACCTTCCGATCTAACTTGGCCGAGCAACCCGCATCCTCCAGTAGAGCCTGTTTTCCATCTTGTGTACAGAGCAGCAGGACAGCATAAGGATGTTGATACTGCACCTTGAGCTGATAGGGTGCAAATTCCTCCGTCTGGAGGAGTATCTCAGCCTCACGTTCTTGCGTACTCACGAGACCTTGTACCGTTGAACTCAGATTGATTAAATGATTAGCCAGTTCAGTGATGTCTTTCTCATGAGGAAGATTAGACTGACTTTTCTTCCACCAAAAAAAGATTCCAGCGGAGACGAGAAGATCAATCACTGCAACGAGAACAAGAATAAGCAGTATCTTTTTACGAGCAGGTGTCATGTTTAGCTCCAAAAAACATAATGTTCGTTGTGATCAATGCCGTCATCTAAGCCCCAACCTTCCATGTTGTCCAAAGGCGAGGGCTTGCCTTGGAGGAAAAGCGACAGGTTGCCCCAAAATGCAACCGTGTTCTGTTTAGCGTGGACAAAAATTTGCTCAAAGTCCATCCTGCGATTTCCCGGTACTTCCAAATTGCGGACATAGTGCAACTCAGGCTTGGCCGGATATGTTACCCCGGCATTAGCTGCTGCATGGCGAGCAAAAGGTATCAGCTGACCGCCGCTTTCAGCCAGTTTCAACATCCGCCACATAGCCCGATGCCACTGATCAGGATCAGGCGCAGGCAGCCCTTCCGCTGGCGGACTACCCGTCCATTGTTTCAACCTATCTATTGCCCCACTCAACGAAAATGGATTGTCAGTGCGACCACCACGCCAAACAACGTTCAGCGCGCCACGCCAGAGCACAGCAATATCGCGATCTATTCTCAACCGGCTGCTACCGTCAGAGGTCTCTGCCACATTGAAAGATATCTGCCCGTTCAGCTCAATCGCGCCCAAATTGAGTTGAGCATGAACCAGCACATCTTGGGACATTTCACAGCGACGATGTTCAGTCTTGTTCTGTTCATAAGGGCCAACTTTCCGATTCACCACCGGATGCACAGTGCCATCAGCCACACAATGCGAGGCAAAGCCGAAGAGCCATGCCGTGCATTTCTGGCGGATATTCTTATCAGGCAGGATACGGATGCGTCGTGCTGCCTCTCGAACGAAATCCAGCACGTGGCGGCTGTGCATGGCTGCTGCCCACGCTGCGGAAGAGGTATCGGTAACATCCAAATAGGGATAATCCGGCCCCATTGAACCAATGATGGCGTATTTCTTCCACAGCTGTAACGCCTGTGCCGCCTCATCGTGCAGCACGGCTGATTTTCGGTGAACTGCCTCCTCAATCGCCAGCTGCACCAGCGTGACGTGAGTGTATCCTCCGGCCATGTTGTCTTCCTCCTCTCCTTGTGCTGGAATATGTTGATAATGATACTTGCGTAAGATTCCTTACAACTCCACCACCGCATCAAACAATTCAGCGTTGGCTCTAATCTTCTCGCTGCTGCCGATAGTTGCCCGAAAGCTGTGCCGCTTGAGCTGCTCAAACAAGGGGGCAAAGCCGCGCAGGGCTGCTGACTCTGTATCGATCAGCTGCTCCAATATCTGCTGCCGGTGTTCTGGGGTAATCCCACAAAGGTAGGCATCACGGGCCTTCACACCTTCAGCAGCCGGGGAGCGCAACGGATTCAGGCTGCCATACGCACCGATAACAAGCTGCTCTAACTTAGCTTGGCTCAAATCAAGCTCCTTGACGGCAGCGGCAATCGCCTCATACGCCGCATAGGTCTTGCTCACTTGGGGGTCGCGGAAGCTGATCAAAGCGAAATTACCAGACACCGGATGGAATTGGACAAAGCAACCGTAAGCACCGCCTAACTGGCGCACGGTGTTCCACAGGTAATCCCGTGACAGCCATGTTTTCAGCACCTCGAAGGTGCCATCATACTGCTGCGGATCGGTAAACAGGTTGCAGCCTTGAACATTATAGACCACATCGGCAGAAGTAGTGAATGCCTGCTGCTGGGCAAACTGCGGGAAAAGCATCTCAACAGGCTGCGGGCTGCGGCCAAGCAAACTCTGTTTGATCTCGTTGATTTGCGCCTTGATCGTGCCAATATCTGCCGCAGAGCCAGTGACAGCAATCTTCATCCCCGCAGGCTGCAAGACCGCCTGCCGCAGACGTTCTACTTTGGCAAGGAAGCTCTCTTCCTGCTTATCGTAGTTGGCAGCCAGCTCTTTCAGGGTAAGATATGCAGTCGCACCGTTGACGTGCTCATTAATCATCCCGGCCCGGCTGAGATGGGCAAAGACCCGGCTTGCTGCCAGCTGATACCCTTCACTCTGCACTGCATGTTCAGCCCAAGTGAATTCCCGCAAGACGATCTCTTTAATCCGCTGCCGGTTGCTCAGATCAAGTTCAGCAAAGACCTCGCGCACTAAGTCCAAAGCCTGCGGCAAATAGCCGGACAGTGCCTTGATCTGGAACCAAAGCAGAGGCAGCAGCGGTGTTTTGTTCTCAAGATGATGATAGGTGGAGAACGAATGACTAAAGCCGCCGGTGCAGATGTTGATGTCTTTAGTAAAGCGGACGTAATCACGCTGCTTCGTACCAATCTCAGTAGCAATGGTGGCAAAGAGATCAAGGTATGGCAGCAGGTCTGGACCGATGGCTGCACAATCCAAGCCAAACTGGACATAGGTAATGCCGTTGGTATCTACCTCGCTGCTGATACACTCCACTGAGCCGCAGACTTCAATGCTGGCACTATGCATCGGTGGTCTGCGTTCCAAATCCTTGCGGGCAAGCCGAGGTACCAAGGCCAATTGCTCTTCGGTGTTCGGCGTTTGCTGCCGCCGCATCAGTTCCTGTGTCGTGGCAATCAGGGACTGCACCTGCTGCTGATCAAGGGTTTGTGCGTATGCAGCTAACCTGCGCTGTTCCTCCTGCATGGCGAGGGCTGCTTTGTCTGGATCAGGCCGCAGGGTGACCGCAGCAAAGACCGGACTGTCTAACAAGCTCTTCTTGATCAACTGCTCAAAGTATCTTTCCTCCAAAGCCTTCTTGCGGATAGTGGCAAACAGCTCATCAATCTCTAAGGCAGCAAAGGGGTCTGCACCGTGCTGGAGCGCAGTGAGTGCTTTGCTAATCAGATCAAGACCACGTTGAGCATGTGTTAGTTCTTCTCGGACAGAGAACTCGTAATGGTTCAGCTCAGACAGCACCAGATCATGATCAAGCCCTTGTGCAGCAATCTGGGTTAAGGTCTGCCGGTGCAGCTCTAAGAAGCGGTCGCGCTTGTCTGCATCAGAGCCAACCAGATAGGTCAGCATTACGGTCTGAAAGCAATGATCAGTAATAAACATTCCGCCGAAATCTTTGCCCAAGCCAGCCTCGACAATGGCTTTCTTTAGCGGCGACGCATCTGAATTGTAAAGGATGTTAGCAATGATCTGAAAGGCAGTGGTAACCTCTCGGTCTAACAGCGTGCCAATCGCAGTGCCTACGGCCAAATAGGTCTTGCCTTTGAGGTTGCTGCCCGGCTGCACAGCATAGGTATCGTCAATAAAGACCGGCTCAGTAAGGCTGCGGCCCGGCACGATCTTGGCCTTTTCGCCCGCGCTGGTGTAGGCACAGAGGAACTTGTCCTGCACCGCTGCCAGTTCTTGCTCAAGATCAGCATCGCCGTAAAAGAACAGCATTCCGTTCGAGGGATGATAATGCTTGCGGTGAAACTCGATGAACTGCTCGTAGCTCAGATCAGGAATGCAGGCTGGGTCGCCGCCTGACTCTTGAGCATAAGTTGATTCAGGCATCAGGCCGACAAAGGTATCCTGAAAGAGTGCGCGGGTAGGATCACTAAATGCCCCTTTCATTTCATTTAAAACCACCCCTTGGAACTCTAAGGGCGCATCCTCACTTTCCTTGTGATAATGCCAGCCCTCTTGCTCGAAAGTGCTGCGGGCCAAGATTGGATTGAGCACCACATCACAATACACATCCATGATGCTGAAATACTCGCTCAGATTGCGGGTGGCGAACGGATACCAAGTAGTGTCAGCACCGGTCATGGCGTTGAGGAAGGTCATCAGACCGCCCTTATGTATTTCGCCAAAGATGTCCTGCACAGGGTATTTTTTCGATCCCACCAGCACGGAATGCTCCAAGATATGCGCCACGCCGGTGTCATCGTTCGGCACAGTCTGGAAGGCAAAGCAGAAGGTCTTATTGGGATCGCTGTTTTTTATCGCCAAGGCAGGTGTGCCAAGCACTTGGTGCTCGAACAGAAAGACTTCAGAGCTGATCTCAGCAACCTGTTCTTTGCGTTTAAGGATGAAGCCGTGATGAATGGAACCGATGCTGAAGTCTGTCATGAGAGAATGGGGGCTGCTGGTTGGAAGAGAAAATCAGGGCCTGTTTGGAGCCTATTCTCCTAAAATTTTCCATGCAAATCAAGCAAAAAAGCCATCCCGATCTGAGCTGGGCAGGCGGGTGTCTGCTTTGGCGTTTGCTGTTTTGGCTGTGATGGCACGGAACTGCGCAGTTGCGCAGCAAGATGTCTTTAAATTTCAGTGAATAAATATGGGCGTGGAGACAGGAGGTGACAGTTTGCTGAGGTCAGTTTCAGCCGCAAGAGGAAGTGTCACAATTTTGCATGTAAAAAATGTCAAGCTGTTTGTTTTTTTTGGATAAGATAGCTTTGTAAAAAAAAAAAAACTGACATTTATCTTGTTGTTTTTTATACATTTCCAATAAAAGTGTAGATGATGTATTCATTTCTTGCCAAATCGAGCAAAATTTGAGTATAAAGTCTAATGATCATCGTCTTCACATTGCTCATCAAATGGCAAAAAAAGCGGCTTCTGTCGCAGCGGCAGGATTTAACCACAAATAACCTCATCATCAGGGATAAAAATGAAAGGCAAGCACATGAACCGTCAGGCAACCCGGCGTATTTCTATCCCTGTGACTGTATGTTTGACCCTGCTGGCAAGCTGTGTCAGCAAGCCGATTGAGCAGGATTTGGCTTCTGGCGATGCCACGGTGGAGATCAAGTATCTTGACAGCGTGACGATGGATATTATTGACGATACGCGGACAAAGCGGCGCAAATTTTACGAAATGGCCCTCAATGATCCTGATAAAAAATATTCACAGGGCAAGCAGGGAGCAATAGACAGAGAATCAACCTTTGCGGCGGCAATTAATGCCAATGCCCAGCGGGATAAGTCTGTGCTGGAGCGGTATAGTGCCGAAGGCAATCGGCAGCTTTCCGCTTTGGAGAACAGCGAAGAGTTGGGAGAAGCACTGCTTGATCATCACAAAGAGTCTATGAAACAGTTAGATGCCCTTAATGCGGAGAGGGTGAAAGGGGCAGCAAGCCAAGCCGAAGCTCTTCAGAAAAAAAATGAATATGCAGGGTTGATGTTCGAACACTACTTATCAGCACTTAAAGAAATTGATGCAAGCATTGGCAAGGAGATCGAAAAAGATGAAAAAAGAACTCTGTTAAACGCGGAAATAGGGAGAAAGACAACGGAGTCTAATAATGCTGCAACTTCTACTGAAGACAAAAATAGATTAAAGAAAGAAATAGAGATTGCAACGACGGAAAAGAACGCTTTGGGTGATTCAAAAACAGAATCGCTGCGAGGAGTAAGGGAAAATTTGTTGGATAGTGCGCACTTAGCTGGATTTTCGTTGCCAGCGGATAAAGAATTGTTAGTCAATAGTGCCGCAACCAATGGGAAAGGAACAACTGTTGAAAGCACAGGTACTACATCTATGAAATTGTTAGACGGAATAATAAGCACAACAAAAACAGAATCAACAAAAGCAGAAGAAGACAAAACAGGCAAAGAAGAAGTAACAACAA
>JAGIXO010000033.1 GCA_026122915.1 Candidatus Electronema nielsenii
CAGTGCCTTTTCCTATTTCCTTGGTCGTGTAAAAAGGATCAAAAACAGCTGCAAGCTGCTCCTCAGTAATGCCAATGCCATTATCTTCAATGCGGATGCGCAGAAAATGCAGCTCAGGCTGATCGGTGGACAGCACAATCTGCCCGTTATTTCGCTCAATACCGCTACTGATCGCATCCGCGCTGTTAAGCAGACAGTTGAGCAAAACCTGACGTAGCTGGTCGGGATCAGCATTAATTCTGTCCTGCGCTGCCTCCGCTCGGACAATCAATTTAATCTGCTTGAACGCAGACTGCACCTGCACCATTTCTACCACGGAATCTAACAGCGCGTGGACAAAAAAAATCTCAGGTCTACCTTTGGAGACTCTGGCACAATTCAGCAATTGGCGAATAAGACCACTCACTCGTTGCAATTCCTGATCGGCCCTGCAAAGGAAATCCTGATTTTCCTCGCTCTGGCCGGAGCGGGCTAACAGGTCGAGATAGCCCTGAATCACCGCTAAGGGATTACCAATTTCATGCGCCAGCCCAGCGGCCATTTTTCCTACTGAAGCTAACTTTTCCACCCGAATCATCTCCTGCTGCCGTTCCTGAAGCTGCCGATTAGCAACCTCTATCTCGGCTACAGTTGTCCGCAAAATCGTCCGGTCTTGCTCGATTTTCGCTAACATACTGTTCAAGCTGCTCGCCAGCTGGTTGAACTCGCTGCCAGAATGATCAGCGGCAAACCAGACTGCTTCCTGCTCAGTATGCCGATCAGCCAACTGCATTAATCGCTCCACAGGCCGAACAATGAGCTTGGTCATCCTGAAAAAGCTGATCACACCGAGTACCAGCAGATTGACAGCTATATAGATAAGGACGATTTTCTCCGCTTGCCAGAGCGTGATGAATAACGGCAGCAGCGAGCGCGTCACCGCAACTGCGCCAATTATTTGGCCTTTCCTCAGCACCGGTCGGGCACTGGCTAAAAACGGTTGTTGCCCCCGCAGCAAGTTCGCTAAAGAGGCTGAGGCGCGCATTGTCGGCCTGCCGGCCTGAACTGCTTCGGTCGCCGTCTCGGCCATCAGCGGCGGCAGTTCAGCATGAATGTCGTCCCGTAGTAGTACCATAATCTGCCCTGATTTTTCGCCGGGATAAAATTCGATGAAAGAAAATGCTTGATTCAGATATGCCTTTTCTGCTGTTAATTGGTATGCAATATGAAGTAGCACCGCCTGATCACGCTCCGCCTCCCGCTGGAGGGCATCGCGTTTCCAAAACACAAGCAGTACCATATTCACCAGCAACATGGCGATGAGCAACAGGGTGGCAACCGTTAGAGTCAGTTTGGTCTTCATCTTAGCTCAAACATAGCACAGCGGTGGCGACTGAAACAGAAAAAACGCTCCGGCGGCGGTCGAGTGGTGCAGAGATCGTCTCTGAAAAGGCCAAGTGACAAAAATTGTCAGAGCGTGACAAAAATTGTCAGCGGAGAGGGGGAAACGATAAGCTACAACAGGAAAAGCTGGAGGGATAACTCAACCTGACCGCGACAACTACCTTGAGTACAAAGAAAAATAATTCCTTATTGCTTCATCAGAAAACTGGCACAGTTCTTGCTTCAATTAAAGCAAATGAGACAAACGCCGATAGAGAGGCAAGTAGACTCCCGGCGCACAACACACCAGAACGGAGGAACACCATGAAACTGAATCAATTGAAAATGAAAGCCAACGAGAAAGGCTTCACCCTGATCGAGCTGATGATCGTTATCGCCATCATCGGTATTTTGGCCGCCATCGCCATCCCGAACTTCATTGCGTATCGCGATAAGGCATTCTGTACATCGGCTGAAAAAGATGCTCAGTCCATTCAGGCTGCATTGGCAAACTATTTTTCCGTGCCAAGCAATATAAGCTTTAACAAATACAACAATAAGGCAGGAATAAACACGGTGGCATTTGGAGCAGATGTCGTGCAATTATCAGGAAACAATACAGGTAAAGTAACGGCTGTCACTGGTGGGTTTAAAATAACCGTATCAGACGGCTCAGGGCGTTGTCCTGCCAGTTACACTACCCCTGCACCAAAATGGGACGGCTTGGTTTACTCCCTTACTATGGAGTAAAAGCAAACTGATTGTTTTAGCATCAACAAGAATGGGCCGTTTAAATGGTACATTCTTGTTGTGACAGAGAGGTCTCTTTGTATACAGCTCGCCCAAATTTGTTGTTCAGTAGTTTTTTTTGGCTTGTTATAGTACTATCCATTCCTTACAGCAACACCCTGCATGTTCCGTGGCTTTTAGATGATCAGCCAAACATTCTTGACAATACTGCTGTTCATCTTCAGCAATTTTCTTGGTCGGAAATAAAAAAGACCTTCTATGCCAATCCTGATTCGCCCGGACAGTTTTATCGTCCTGTTGCTGTTTTCAGCCTCGCCCTGAACTGGTTTGTTGGTCAAGATAATCCTGTAGGATATCATGTAGTAAATCTCTGTATTCATATACTGACGGCTTTTTTTCTCTATTTAGCCTGTCTGTATCTTGTCCAACTGTCCCTGCCTCCTGAAACCTTCAATCGTTCAGGCCAGTTCATTGCTTTGCTGACTGCCTTGCTATGGGCGATTAATCCCATACAAACTCAAGCAGTGACATATATTGTTCAACGTATGGCCGCCTTGGCTGCTCTATTTTCTATTATAGGTATTTTGTTCTTCCTCAAAGCACGGACAGCAGCATCCGTACAGAAAAGGGTGTTCTCAGGCTTGTGCTGTTTAGTTAGTTTTTTCATGGCCTTGGGCAGCAAGGAGAATGCGATACTTTTTCCATTTTCACTACTCCTTATAGACCGCATTTTTTTAAAATCCTACAGGAAAATTTTACGTAACGACAGAAATAAAAAAATATTTGTGTTGTTTTTTTTATTTTTGCTTATTGCAGGATACAATTTTTTTTCAGGGATTTGTATTCCTGGTCTGAGTTACGGACATCGAACTTTCACCTTAACTCAACGGGTCTTAGCCTCCCCTTATATTCTTCTTTTTTATCTTTCTTTGATTTTTTTCCCCTCAGCGGGAAGACTTTCCATAGAACATGATATCCTTTTGCCAAGTTCGTTATTTACTCATTGGACAACAGTTCCTTCCTTAGCAATAGGTATATTTTTTATTTTTTATTTTTTTCATCTGAGAGTAAAAAAAAGCCTTTTTTCATTTGCAATTTTATTTTATTTTCTCAATCATTCTGTTGAATCTACAGTTCTTCATTTAGAACCATTTTTTGAGCACCGGAATTATCTCCCATCTCTTTTTCTTTTTCTTCCAATAGCTGCTTGGATAGCAGCATTACTTGACATTGCTCAGAAAAAATATGTGCATGCAGCCGTGGTCGCTGTTAGTATATCTATACTTATATTTTTTGGAATAAATGCCTATATCAGAAATCAAGTATGGGCATCAGCCATGAGTATCTGGCAGGATGCTCTGAATAAGGCCCCAAAAAGCAGTAGGGCTGCTATCAACTTAGCAAGTGAATATATCAAATTAGGGGATACAAAAAATGCCTTGATGCTATCAAAGCAAGCCTATGACCTATGGCATCCTACAAAAAACTATGCTCAAGGCTTATCTTTAAACGGTCAAGGTGTTGTTGCTGATATAAAAAATGACCATTATAACGCCTCTCAATTGTTTAAACAAAGTTTAGAATTTCTTCCTAATCACAGAGAGGCAAAAAATAACTTAATTCTTTCTCTGTGCAAACAACATCGTTTTGAAGAAGCCTTGAGATATCTTGAAAATCATAGCAATCCTCGCCGTGAAGGAATTATTCTGCTCTGGCTGGGCCAAGCGGAAAAGTCTTTAGAAAAATTTCGTTCGGCATCAGAAATACTTGAAGTTGAAAATGTGACTGGCATGGGAAAGGCCTTGAGTATGCTTGGTCAATATGAACAGGCAGATTTTTACTTGGAGCAAGCTGCGCCCTTTAGTCCTCTCAGCAGTCTTATTCGGATTGAAAATCTACTCCGTGCAGAAAAATTAGAGGACGCAGAAAGAGTTACTCTCAACATGCTGAGAGCATATTCCGCCCACGCAGTCTTTCAACATCTTTCCATAGAAGATATGACAAGAATACCTTTAGATATTAAAATAGTTAGACCCTTTGTTTTCAAAGAGGCAGGGGGAATTTCTACCATCAAACCAGCAAGTAACTAACTCAATATACTGATGTTCTATTTTGAAAAAAATATAAGCGGCAAAAAAATATCTTCTGTTCCTTTATATGTATTTCTATATTTTTTGATCTTAGCATGTTATCACAACACCTTTCAGGCTGAATGGCATTTTGATGATTTTCCAAATATTATATTTAATGATCCACTGCATCTTACAGACCTCAGCAACGATTCTCTTAAGCAGACCTTTTTTGCTTATCCAGGAGAAGCAGGAAAACTTCTTCGTCCAGTAAGCAACTTCAGCTTTGCCTTGAACTGGTTTTTTGGGCAAGACAGGGTGTTTGGATATCATCTGGTAAATTTCACTATACATTTCTTTGCCAGTATTTTTCTCTATCACACTTGCCTCCTTTTACTCAGCAGTCCAACATTTGAGACAAGATATCAAAACAGCAAATTTTTTATAGCTGCATTAGCCGCAGTCCTCTGGGCTGTCAATCCGATTCAAACCCAAGCTGTTACCTATATTGTTCAAAGAATGGCCTCGTTAGCGGCCTTGTTTTTCATTATCAGTATTTGGTTTTATCTCAACGCTCGTTTGAGACAGAAAAATATTTTCTATTTTGGAGTCCTTGTTGCATTTTTATTGGCAATTGGCTCTAAAGAAAATACTGTCGTACTTCCTGCTTCACTATTACTTATAGAATTAATATTTTTTCAAAAAAAAATCCGCATTAATAAGCAAATTCTTGTTGTTTTAACAACGGCCATCGGACTTATCCTCCTTTTTACCTTTATACTGGGGGGGAGGGATTTTTTTAACAATATTTTCCAACCATATCAAAATAGAACCTTTACAATGTGGGAAAGACTTCTCACTCAACCAAGAATACTTATTTTTTATATTAGCCTATTGTTCTATCCCTCTCCTCTGCGACTCTCTATTGAACATGATGTTCTGTTATCTACCTCTCTTTTTTTTCCACATATAACTTTCCCTGCAATATTAATTATTATCATCCTCTTTATTGCTCCATTCTTTTTATATAAAAGGTTCCCTTTATTTTCCTTTGCGATTCTTTTTTTTCTGCTGAATCATTCAGTTGAATCAAGCATTCTAAATCTTGAACTTATTTTTGAACATCGCAACTACCTACCATCATTCTTTTTCTTTTTGCCTGTAGCCGCAACAATTCACGCAGGAATCAAAAAATATCCTAAAAAAAGTATGGCAATAACCATGTATAGTGGTACAGCTGGGTTAATTATCCTTCTTTCTTTTGCAACTTTTTTAAGAAATACAGTATGGCTCACAGATACCGAGTTATGGATGGATGCCTTAAATAAGGCTCCGCAAAGTAGTCGGGCTTATATCAATTTAGCTGCACACCTTCAAGACAGAGGAAATAACAGAAAATCCTTTGAGCTTTTTCAGATATCCTTGAATAATTTTTCTCAAAGTTCTTGGATAGACCGAGTTAGAGCATATAACGGCATGGCGTATAGCATGATGCATATTGGTAACTACGACCAATCATCATTTTTTTTTTAAAAATGCTGCCGAAATAGCAAAAGGAAAGTCAAAAAGTATATATTCAGTAGCAACTTTTCAAGAGTTAAAAATGCTTTGGCTTACAGGAAATCATCAACTATCCATTGATAGAATGGAAATATTAGTCAATGATAACCAAGATGATGATATATATGTGCAGGTGTATGCAGAAATGCTTTTTCTGATGGATAGACACGAAGAAGCACTCACAAAGCTACAAAAAGTACTCGCTTTTTCTGATTTTCAAAGTTTAACATATAAAATGGCTCTTCTTGATCTTTCCCTTGTCTATGTAAAGATGGGCATGTACAAAAAAGCAAATTTTTACATACGGTTAGCGCAGACAATAGACAGTCCAAGAAATCAGACCATGCTTTGCCTGCTGGAACAAAATATACGAGCTGACAATCAAGCTCAGGCAGAACAGACATTTAATCAACTGATAAAAGAATTTACTTGGCCCGATCTAATGGCGATGCTTGAACAACCCAATTTTGATTATCCTACGCTGCCTGTTTCGTATTCTCTTGTTCGACAATATGCAGCACAATGGCTTGCCGATCAACAACAATCGCCATGAATCACAAAAAAATTCTCCGCAAACTGCTACTCCTCTGGCTCACCGCCCTGCTGCTTGCCGTGACAGGTCTTACTGTCGCCCTCTATTCTGCCCACAGCCACTACCAAAATTATACCGACCCGCTTTACAGCAGCTTCTGCGCTATCAGCCAAGCCATCAACTGCGACACAGTCGCGCAAAGTCCTTGGTCGATTATTTTTGCAATCCCGGTCGCGTGGTGGGGCGTGCTGTTCCATGTTTTCTTCCTGCTCATCCTCCTGACAGGAGACCGCCGCAATCTTGCCGCTTGGAATGGTTTTTTCTTCCTGATGCTCATTGGTTCCGCTGTCACGTTGGTGCTGGCGGGCATTGCAGTCACGAAAATTAAATCGCTCTGTCTCGTCTGCCTTGTCACCTACGCCATCACTTTTGCCCTGACCTACACCTGCTGGATTGGCAGACGGCGGTGTAAGGAGGCGGTTGCAAAAGGTGCCGAAGGATTCAGCGCAGCATTCTGCAAAAAAGACATGCTGCGCAATTACAGCATCGCCGCCGGGGTGTTTTGCGTGAGCCTGCTGCTGCTATATGGGATCATGCCCCGCTACTGGCTGCTTGCTCCGGCGCAGGCGGACATCAGTGGCCTGCCGCAGGGCGTGACCGCTGACGGCCATCCGTGGATTGGCGCGGAAAAACCCGAGCTGACCATCACGCAATTTTCCGACTACCAGTGCTTTCAATGCAGCAAAATGTATTTCTTGCTGCGCCAGTTCTTGATTGCGCACCCGGACACGCTGCGTCTTGTTCATCGTCATTATCCGATGGATCATAAAGTCAATTCAGTCATCGTGCCGGATGCATTTCACGAAGGTTCAGGAGATTTGGCAAAAGTTGCCATCTTAGCCGCAATACGAAATAAATTCTGGTCAACTAATGAGCTGCTTTACTCAATGATGCGCAGCGGCGGCAAGGTCAAAGAAATCTCTCTCAAAGAACTTGCTGAGAAAACTGGACTTGATAACAACGAACTTTCCGCTGCCTTGTCGCATCCAGCCATAGCAGAAATGCTCCGCAGAGACATTTGGGATGGCATGAAACTGAACATCACCGGCACACCGGCTTTTGAAATCAACGGCAAAGTCTATCAAGGTCATATTCCTGCCGAAATCCTCAAGCAGATTGGCGAGCTGCCGAAAAAATGACTTCGCAGCAAGCAAGCTTCGTCGGTGAGCATAAGAGCATTCGCTGGCTGCTGGCCGTTTGTCTCGCGCTGGCTGTCGTCTGTGTCGCGCTCTTAGCCTACACCCCACCCTTTGATCGTGATGGTCTAATTCACCATCTCCAAATTCCCAAGCTTTACCTTCAGCACGGCAGCATCTACGAGATTCCCGATCTCGTTTTTTCCTACTACCCCATGAATTTAGATATGCTCTACATGGGAGCCTTATGGCTTGGCAGCGACATCTTGCCTAAATATATCCACATGGCTTTTGCTTTCGCCACGGCCCTGCTGCTTTTTTTTCATCTAAAAAAACGGCTGCCCGACACCTATGCGTGGCTGGGAGCGATCTTTTTTCTCAGCATTCCGGTCATTGTCAAGCTCTCGGTCACGGTTTACGTTGACCTTGGCTTGGTCTTTTTCAGCACCGCTGCTTTGCTGTTGCTTTTTCGTTGGTTAGAGACAAAACGATGGCAGCACCTGCTGCTGGCGGGATTCTGCGGCGGCTTGGGTATCGGCACCAAATATAACGGGCTATTAGTGCTCTTTATCCTGACTTTCATGGTTCCGGTGCTATGGATCAGAAGTCAGGTGTCGCATCAGAGAGCTGCTGGCCCGGCTGTGAAGGCGGCTGTGCTGTTCTGCCTTGCCGCGCTGCTGGCCGCCTCGCCGTGGTTGATCAGAAATGCGGTCTGGACCGGCAACCCGATTTATCCACTCTACAACGGCTTTTTTAACCGAGCTGCTACGCCTGCTGAAGATACTACAACCAGTGATGGTGAAGCGCAGGGTGGCGGGGTTCGGGGCGTGTTCGCCACTCGCCATGTTTTATACGGAGAAAATATTTGGCAGCTGCTCCTGCTACCGGTGCGAATTTTTTTTCATGAAGCGCAGGATGACGATCCTCGCTATTTTGACGGCAGGCTTAATCCTTTTCTTTTGATTTTACCTCTCCTTGCCTTGCTTTGTATAAGAAAACAAGCAAATAAACGGATTCAGCGTGAGCAAATAGCTTTGGCCACATTCTGCCTGCTCTATTTTCTTTTCGCCTTCAACACCGGGGTACTGCGCATTCGCTATCTGGTGCCAATGGTACCGTTTCTGGTGATTTTATCTATGTACGGGCTACATCATAATATTGAAATGCTCACGGCAAAACATGTGGCAAAGCAAAATGTTGCTCTTGCAATCTGGCTACTGCCGATAACCCTGATGCTGATTTGGAACGGTCATTATCTTTATGGTCAGTTCAAAAAAATTGATCCGTTGAGCTATATTAATGGACGGTTAAGCAGAGATGAATATTTAGCTAAACAACTTCCTGAATATCAGGTAATGCAATACGCTAACAAGCATTTACCTGCTTCAGCCAAAATTCTTTGTGTTTTTATGGGCTGGCGGGGATATTATTTGGATAAGCCACATTCATTTGACTACGGCAACCAGAATGGCCTGATAGCGTTGCTGAATAAGCCCGAAATAACGGTAGAAAAAATTGGACAGTGGCTAAAGGAGAAAGGCTTCAGTCATCTGCTGATTCGGCGGGATTTGCTCTACAATCAGCTACGCAACGAAGAGATCAGCACCCAGCAGCTCTGGGTTAAACTGGAACAAAGGCATTTGCTGCCGCTCTCATCCAATCAGGAATATACTCTATATCAGGCATTCTGACGTACCGACTCTTTCTCCCCGAATCGCTTTTCCGTGCCGTTCAGCAGTCGTCGGATGTTCTGCTGATGCTTGAGCCAGATCAGTAGGGCGATGACACAGGCCAGCCACAATTTCCAGCTTGGTTCGTCAAGAAAATACAGAGCAGGTAGCAAGGCAGCTGAAGCCAGAAGGGAACCGAGCGAGACGAACTCGGTTGTTGCGACGACTGGTATGAAGACAGCAAGGCTGATCAGCAGGGCCTTGGGAGCAAGGCAGAGAAAAACCCCCAAGGCGGTGGCGACCCCCTTGCCGCCCTTGAAGCGAAGAAAGAGGGAAAACATGTGACCAACGACCACCGCTGCACCGCAGAGTCCAATCACTAAATTTTGGCGAGAATTATCACCAAAAAGTACACCGACTGCAAAAACTGTGAACCAGCCCTTGGCTGCGTCCAAAAAAAGAGTCAGCAGGCCGACCTTCTTGCCCACCAAGCGGGAGACATTGGTTGCGCCGATATTGCCGCTGCCGTGCTGGCGAATGTCGATGCCGCTGCTCCGTGAGAGCAGCAGACCGAAGGGAATCGAGCCGATCAGATACGCCGCCGCTGGCAGCAGAAAATATAGGCTGTTCATGACCGACTTGGTCCTTTTTAATGGAGATATTCTAAAAGGATATTGAGCATCCGCCGCACTGGTTCCGCCGCTCCCCAGAGAAGCTGGTCGCCGACCGTAAACGCGCTCAGATACTGCGGGCCGAGGTTCATTTTTCGCATTCTGCCCACCGGGACAGTCAAGGTGCCACTGACACTGGCCGGACTCAGCTCGCGGAGAGTGTCCTCCTTAGTGTTAGGAACTAAGCGCACCCAGTCGTTATGCCCCGCAATTGCCGCCTCAATCTCAGCCAGCGGGATGTCTTGATTCAGCTTGACTGTGACCGCTTGGCTGTGGCAGCGCATCGCGCCGACCCGCACGCAGCAGCCATCGACCGGGATACGATTGTTCTCGTCCCGCCCCAAAATTTTGTTGGTTTCGGTGATGCCTTTCCATTCCTCACGAGTTTGTCCGTTGTCCATCGCCCGGTCAATCCAAGGAATTAGACTGGCGGCCAGCGGTGCGCCGAAATGCTGGGTGAGGAAGCGCGGGCTGCGGATTGTGTCGGTCACGTTGCGGTCGATAGCCAAAATGTTGGCGGCATCGTCGAGCAGATTCTGGCAATTTTCGCCTATCAACCGCATTTGATTGACTAATTCCAGCATATTTTTGGCCCCAGCCCCGGAAGCGGCCTGATAGGTCTGCGAACTGACCCACTCCACCCAGCCTTTTTCAAACAAGCCGCCCAAAGCCATCAACATCAACGAAACCGTGCAGTTGCCACCGATGTAGTTTTTGATGCCCTCAGTCAGTCCTTTGTCGATAACCGCTCGGTTGACCGGATCAAGGACGATAATAGCATCTTTTTCCAAGCGCAGGGTCGAAGCAGCATCAATCCAGTAACCTTGCCAGCCCGCCTCGCGCAGCTTAGGATAAACTTCTTTGGTGTAATCACCACCTTGGCAAGAGAGGATGATGTCCATCCCTTGCAGCAACTCAACATTGAAGGCATCCAGTAGCTCGTAGGTTGTGCCGTTGATCTCCGGCCCTGCTTGCCCTGCCTGCGAAGTGGAGAAAAACAGCGGCTCAAACCTCTGGAAATCATTTTCCGCCCGCATCCGCTCCATAAGCACAGAGCCGACCATGCCCCGCCAACCGATGATGCCTGTCTTTTTCATGATGTTTTCCTGAAAGAATTTTTGCAGAGTTTTTTTCTTTTCCTGACGGGCTACACAATCCGTAGATAATGAATCAGCTCCTTGGCGATGACCGGGGCAACGGAATAAACTTCCAGCAGCTCATCGCTTTTGGTACCCGGATAGGTATCTGCGCCGATGATCCGACGGATGCCTTTTTCTTGAAAACGTTCGCGGGCGTTGCCAGACAGCACTAAATGGGTCGCCATAACCATGACATCCACTGCACCTGCCTCGTAACAACGGTCGGCAGTCTGGAGCATGGAACCACCGGTGCGGATCATGTCGTCACAGATGATCGCTGTTTTGCCTTTAACCGCGCTGGAGAGCTGATTAACGATAGTTTTATCCACATCATAGCGGTCTTTATTGGCCGCAGTATGCGGACAACCCAAGATACCCGCAACCTGTGCTACTCGCTTACTGAAACCATAATCTGGTGAAACAAGAACGTAATCGCTTAGATTCATGCCCCGAATTTTCTGGGCGGCCAGCTCCTCGGTCCACAGGTGCCGAGTTTTAATTTCGCCAGAATGAGCGTGCAACACCGCCTCGGAATGTAAATCAATAAAGGCAACATAATCAGGCCGAGTGCGGAATATCTGCCGTGTCCTCGTCACGCCCTTAGGAATTTCGCCAGATTCCGGCTTGGCTCGTTCCATAGTGGAATAGCCAAGATAGGGGACAATCACGTTGACGCTACGGGCGTTCCAGTAGCGTCCGCCGGCAATCAAATCCAGCAGTTCTTGGAGTGCGCTGTCAGTGTGAGTGGCTGAAACGATGACCATATCAACACCAGAAACATCACGGGGAAAAGCGTGGTAAATCTCTCCGTCGGCAAACTGTTTGCGCACCATCGGAGTCCATTCAATCTTGAGTTCCGAGGCCACTTTGTCTGCCAGCGGGACTGAATCTTGGGTGGCCAAAAGAAGAATGTTTTCGCGTCGGGTCATACTGTTTTCAGAACCATCTTTTTTCATGAAAAAAAGAACACCAAGAGCTGACATGCTGAAGGATATTCCCAATACAATAAAGCCTGAATGGGTTGAATGTTGAAAAGGGAGTTCAATATTCATTCCGTAGAAACTTGCAATCAGCGTTGGAATCATCAGGATGATGGTGATGGAGGTCAGTATCTTCATCACCGCATTTAAATTGTTAGAGATGACCGAGGCGAACGCATCCATCATACCACTCAGAATGTTGCTGTAGATATTCGCCATCTCTATAGCTTGTTTGTTTTCGATGATCACATCTTCCAACATGTCTTCATCATCATCATTCAATTTGAGCGTTTTTATTTTTAGCAGACGTTCCATCATCAGCTCGTTTGATTTCAGAGAAGTTGTAAAAAATACTAAACTTTTTTCTAAGTTCAGAAGTTTGATCAACTCCTCGTTTTTCAAAGACTTCTGTAGCTCTTTTTCGATGTCTCCTGTCCGCCGGTTGATTTCTTTTAAAAATTTTAAATACAATAAAGCAGTACGTAAAAAGATGCGAAGAACAAACCCTATTTTACTGCTGGGGACAATGTTTTTTGCCTTACCAACATGCAATTCAAGAATATCTGTAATGTCAGAAGAACATACAGTAATGAGCATATTGTTATTTGCAAGTATTATTCCTGCCGGGAGTGTTACAAACGGAATTTCTGAATTTTTTTCATCATATTCAGGGATTCTCAATACAATGAGAAGATTGCCTTCTTCTATCTCAATCCTTGCTCGTTCATCAATATCTAAAGGGTCTGTTAAGAAATCGAGAGGAATGCAGGTTGCTTTGGATAACTGTTCGAGTTCTTGTTTTGCCGGGCAGATAACATTTATCCAGCAATTTTCTTCAATCGTATCACTCTCAATATATCCGCTTCCTGACCATTTGAATAGTTGAATCATTTTTTGTCACATTTCCGTATATCGTTTAAATTTTTCCTGAGAGGGAATATTGCCATCGGTGCAAGGAAGATACTTTTCCTTACACCTTGTTATTTCAGCTTATAGAGCCGCCGCGATGGCTTCACCCATTTCCTTGGTGCCGACTATCTTGCAGCCCGGCGTGGCGATGTCCGCCGTCATAATCCCCTGCTCTAACACCGCTGCTACCGCCTTTTCAATCGCCTCTGCTGCTGCGGGTTGATTGAGGCTGTAGCGCAACATCATGGCCGCAGAAAGAATCTGGGCTATCGGATTAGCAATGCCCTTGCCCGCGATGTCTGGGGCTGATCCTCCAGCGGGTTCAAACAGACCAAAGCTGCTGCTATTCAGGCTTGCTGAAGCGAGCATTCCGATGGAACCAGTGAGCATCGCTGCCTCGTCGGAAATGATGTCGCCGAACATGTTGCCACAGAGCATCACATCAAACTGCTGCGGCCATTTCACCAACTGCATGGCGGCGTTATCAACATAAATATGCTTCAGTTCCACGTCCGGGTACTCGGCAGCAATCTTTGTTACTACCTCACGCCAGAGCACCATTGTGGTGAGAACGTTGGCCTTATCCACTGAAGTTACCTTTTTCTGACGACCTCGCGCCGCTTCAAATGCCATGCGCGTAATGCGCTCAATCTCAGAACGCTTGTAGAGCATGGTATCATAGGCGAACTCGTCCGGGCCGCTGCCCTCGCGACCTTTGGGCTGACCGAAATAAATATCCGAAGTCAGTTCGCGTACTACAAGCACATCAAAGCCATCACCAGCAATATCCGGGCGAAGCGGGCAAGCAGCGGCCAATGCCTTGAAAACTTTAGCCGGACGCAAATTACAGAACAGATCGAAATGCTTGCGCAACGGCAGCAGCGCAGCCCGCTCAGGCTGCTCCGCTGGCGGCAGTCTCTCCCATTTTGGCCCACCGACAGAGCCGAAAAGGATCGCATCGCTGGCCTCGCAGAGTGCCAAGGTTGACGGCGGTAAGGCTTGGCCGTGATTGTCAATGGCGATACCGCCCACATCTGCTGCCTCGCATTCCAGTGCAAAGCCAAACTTTTTCTGCGCTGCATCCAAAACCCTGAGAGCCTCTGCCATCACTTCTGGGCCGATGCCGTCACCAGCTAACACTGCTATCTTTTTCTTCATGAATGTCTCAATCCTTGTTGGGCAAATCCGCCGTTAAAATTTTTTGGAGAGAATACCAGAAAAAGAACCGATTGCCAAGGCTGTCAAGGCTGTTTCCGTAGGGCGGTCAGTAGGCGCGGATGGCCAGAAAACGGTAGGCTGCATTTGAGACTATCAACCGTCTGCCAACGATCTGCGTTCCATGTTTGCCGCTCCTCTGCTGCCAACATCAGGATAACTAAGGTTTCCGGCCTAGCAGTCTGCTCGATGAGAGGTAGAAAAATATCAGGCGCAGCTACGGCCCGGCTGGTGATAAAGGTAAAGGCTTCTGGCAGGGCTTTGCCGGGTTCAAGTCGCTCTTCGCGTACCGAGACGTTGGTCAGCTTCAGCGTCCGCGCGATATGACGGAGAAAAGCAGTGCGTTTCTGACGTGGCTCCAGTAGCGTTACGCACAATTCTGGTCTGACCGCAGCCAAAACCAGACCGGGAAAGCCTGCGCCGCTGCCCACATCAAGCAGGTGTGGGCGTTCACTCTCGTGTCGATCCAGCAACGGCAGCAGGATCAGCGAATCGAGGAAATGCTTTTCCATGATTTCCGCCGCTGAAGTGTCGCGAGCGATCAGATTGATCTTCCGATTCCACTTTTGCAGCTCGCTACAGTAAAGCAGGAGCCGTTCTACGGCGTGTTCTTCAAGCCTGATACCAAGCCGATTCACTCCGGTCAATAATTGCTTATAGTCGCACATTTAGTATCTGAGAGGTGCAGCTCTTCAAGACGCATCGTCGGACTGATCGGGAAGGCTGTTGCTACAGCTTTCCCCACTGAGGCAGAACAGGCTGCGCACCACAGAAATGCGCTCTTGCCGGTCAACACACTCGTGTTCTGATTTGAGGTATTGCAGGGGATGATAAAGTAGCTTACTAGCAATCGCCGCTGCCATGCGTTCAATGCTCTGCCGCTCTTTTTCGCCAAGACCGTTGATTCGGGGTAGAGTTTTCTCTAACTGATTACGGCAGATAGATTCGGCAAGGGTTTGTAGTTCAACGATGGTTGGCGTAACCTCCATCGCCTCTAACCAGCGCATGAATTTGAAGGTTTCCTCCTCAACAATATGCCGCGCCTTGACCGCTTCTTTGTCCCTTTGCTCCCGGTTCATCTCAACGACGTTGTTTAAGTCGTCGATGTCGTAGAGATAAACGTTGTCGAGGGTGTTGATTTCTGGATCAAGGTCACGGGGTACGGCGATGTCGATCAAGAAGAGCGGACGATTGCGGCGGCGCGGCATGACCGAGGCCACGTCCTGTTTGTGGAGAACAAGACCTGTTGCGCCAGTGGAACTGATAATGATGTCCGCTTCGGCAAGCTGCTCAACTAATTCATCTAATCCGGCGGCACGGCCTTTGAAGCGGGCAGCCAAATTCATAGCTCGCTCTAAGGTGCGATTGACCACCACTACCTCGGCAATGCCTTGGCCGACGAGATGCTCGGCAGCTAATTCGGCCATTTCACCTGCGCCAATCAGCATCACCCGCTTGCCTTCCAACGAGCCGAAAATCTTTTTGCCCAGCTCCACCGCAGCATAGGAAATTGAGACTGCGCTGGCTCCGATGCGGGTTTCTGTCCGCACCCGCTTGGCCGCTGAGAACGCCTTGTGCAACAGTCGGTTGAGGATCATGCCAGAGGTTTTCAACTCAGAGGCGTGACGGTAGGCTTCCTTGAGCTGACCGAGAATCTGGGCCTCGCCCACAATCATAGAATCTAAGCTGGCTGCAACGGTGAAGAGATGCCGCACCGCCTCGCTGTCCCTGTAGATATAGACGCAGCTCTCCAACTGCTCCTGGCTGACCCGGCCTGCAAAGAGTAGGTTTAGCACCTCGGCCCGCATCTGTTCTGGCTCCTCGCTGGCAAAGAGAACTTCCACCCGGTTGCAGGTGGAGAGCAGGTAATATTCTTTCAAGCCGCGCAGCTGGCGGAGCTGGTTGAGTGGTTCTTCGTAGCCGCCCGTCAGGGCCAGCTTTTCACGGATTGCTAATGGAGTTTTCTTATGATTCACTCCCAGCAGAATGATGGAATCACGCGCCATAATCAGCTACTCCTTTCATCAGCAGCAACCAGAACGTCAGCAGAACAGCGGCAAAGGCCAGCACCGTGAG
>JAGIXO010000034.1 GCA_026122915.1 Candidatus Electronema nielsenii
TGACCGCCTCTTCCAAGGCATGGCGGTCAAAGGGATTCATGATCGCAGCCACGCCTTCGCGGGCCAAGGTATTGGTCTTAGGATCAAGGCGCACATCCTTGGCATCTGGCACCTGCTTGATGCAGACGATGATCTTCATGCGTATTCCCGGTTCAGTTCCTGGCCAATCACATTGCGCTGAATCTGGTTGGTGCCTTCGTAAATTTGCAGTATCTTGGCATCGCGCATCATCTTCTCAACCGGATATTCCTTCATGTAGCCGTAACCGCCCATGACCTGCACCGCATCTGTCGTCACCTTCATGGCTGCATCCGTGGCAAAGACCTTGCACATGGACGATATCTTGCTTGCGTCCTCTGGATGCGCGTCAATATGCCGGGCCGCGCCATAGACCAAGCCCCGCGCCGCCTCGGTCTGAATGGCCATGTCCGCGAGCATGTGCTGCACCGCTTGGAAACTGATGATCGGCTTGCCGAACTGCACACGCTGCTTGGCATAGCGTGCCGCTTCGTCGAGCGCCGCCTGCGCCAAGCCCACGCCCAAGCTGGCAATGCCGGGCCGCGACACATCCAAGGTCTTCATCACGGTGATAAAGCCGTGGCCCTTTCTGCCGATCAGCCTGTCCTTGGGAATACGGCAATCCTTCATCACCAGCTCGCGCGTGGATGAGGCGCGGATGCCCATCTTGTTTTCCTTCTTGCCATACGAAAAGCCGGGGTCGCCGTCTTCCACCACAAACATGGAGGCTCCGCGAATGCCTTTCTCCGGGTTGGTCAGGGCAATGACCGAGTAAATCTTGGCCTCGCCGCCGTTGGTGATCCACTGTTTGGTGCCGTTCAATATCCAGCAGTCGCCGCCGTCAACAGCGGTGGTTCGGATGCCCGCCGCATCCGAACCGGCGTTGGATTCCGTCAGGCCAAAGGCGGCCCAGTGCTTGCCCTCAGCCACGCTTGGCAGATATTTGCGCTTCTGCTCCTCGCTGCCGGAAATCAGGATCGGCAGAATGCCAAGGCCGCAGGCGGCAAAGCTGGTCGCCACGCCGACGCAGCCGCGCGCCAGCTCCTCCAGAGCCAGCACGATATCAAAGGCACCAGTGCCCATGCCGCCATAAGCTTCCGGCACCAGCACGGCGAAGAGATCAGCTTTGGCGATGTCGCGCAGCAGCTCGGCGGCGAACTCGTCGCGCTCATCCAGCTCGGCCCGCTTGGGAATGATCTTCTCCTCAGCAAGTTGCCGGGCCGTCTCCTTGATCATCCGCTGCTCTTCAGTCAAAAAATAATCCACCGTGTTCTCCTGTGCTCACAACTGTCTGCTGTCCATGGGCATTAAACTTTTTCATCTATGCACATGGGTGAATCTGATCTAAGCACATAGGCCGATCTCATCTATGTACATAGGTGAACGCCATCTATGTGCTTAGACGAGAGCGGCCTAAGCACATAGTTCTCTCTCGTTCATGTACATGAAACTTTTCCGCTCATGTGCTATAAACTTTTTTCTCTAAGCACGTTCGGGTAAAAAGCGACCGCGCATCCCAGCCCTTTTTGCTACCATTCCAGCAGCATCGAACCCCAAGTGAAGCCGCCGCCGAACGAGCAGAGCAGCAGCTTGTCGCCGCGATGCAACCGCCCTTCGCGCACCGCCTCATCCAAGGCGATGGGAATGCTCGCTGCCGAGGTGTTGCCGTATTTGTCCACGTTACAGAAAATCTGGCTGGGCTGCGCGCCAAGACGTTCGGCGAGATTGTCCAAGATGCGGATGTTGGCCTGGTGCGGAATGATCAGTGAAATGTCCTGAAGAGCAAGCTGCTGCTGGGTAAGCAGCTCCGTGACCGCGTTTTCCATTGCCCGAACAGCGTATTTGAACACCTCGCGGCCTTCCATCTGGATAAAGCAGCCTTTGC
The DNA here is from genome assembly GCA_026122915.1 of Candidatus Electronema nielsenii. Classification (GTDB taxonomy): domain Bacteria; phylum Desulfobacterota; class Desulfobulbia; order Desulfobulbales; family Desulfobulbaceae; genus Electronema; species Electronema nielsenii. The sequence goes on from JAGIXO010000034.1 coordinate 1,904, forward strand.
TTTCCGGGATGATCAAGTCAGCGTTGCGGCTGGCCGGGCTGTCCATGCAGAGCAATTTCCACAGACTGCCGTCCGAATACAGGCGGCTGCCGATGATGCCCCGCTCCTCTGCGCTGCCAACCACGCAGGCTCCGGCACCGTCGCCGAAGAGAATGCAGGTGTTGCGGTCTTCCCAATCAACTCGCGCAGATAAGGTCTCTGAGCCGATCACCAGCACCTTCATATTCGGATCAGCGGCCACGTATTTCCGCGCCACATCTAAGGCGTAGAGAAAGCCGGAGCAGGCCGCGTTCAGGTCAAAGGCGAAGGCGTTGGCCGCGCCAAGCTCAGTCTGCACAAAGCAGGCGCAGGATGGCATGAGCATGTGCGGGCTGATGGTGGCGACAATGATCAGGCCGATTTCTTGGGCGCTGACGCTGGCAGCTTCCAGTGCTTGCAGAGCCGCGCGGGAAGCAAGCTGATAGTTCTGCTCGTTCTCGCCAGCAATGCGCCGGGTGCGGATGCCGGTGCGAGCAGTAATCCACTCGTCCGAGGTCTCGACCATCTGCTCCAGCTCGGCGTTGGTCAGTGCCCGTTCAGGCAGACAAGAGCCGGTACCCAGCACTGCTGCCCGCATCATACCTGCACCGCTTCCTGCTGGAGATGACGGGTGATGGCCGCATTGACCTGGCATTCTGCCATCTTAGCTGCTTCCTTGATGGCATTGCGGATGGCAACTGCGGAGGAGGTGCCGTGGCAGATGATGCCCACCCCGTTGATGCCGAGCAGGGGCGCACCGCCGTATTCGGCGTAATCCACCCGCTTGCGGAAGGCACGGAAGGCCGGGCGGATGAAGAAGGAGGCGAGGCTGGCTCCCAAGGACTTCTTAATCTCAGTCTTGAGCATCTGCTGAATCGCTTCGGCCAGCCCTTCACTGATCTTCAGAACGATGTTGCCGACAAAGCCGTCACAGACCACCACGTCCACGTCGCCGCTGAAGACATCGCGGCCTTCGACGTTGCCGATAAAGTTCAGGCTGCTCGCCTTGAGCAGGTCGTAGGCTTCCTTTACTGCCGCGTTGCCCTTGCCTGGCTCTTCACCAATGCTGAGAAGACCAACGCGGGGCTTGGCCCGGTTCAGCAGCAGCTCAGAGCAGGACGAGGCCATGACCGCGAATTGATAGAGATGCTGCGGGCGGCAATCGACGTTGGCACCAATATCTGTCACCAACACAGGCTCTTTGAGGGTCGGAAAGACACTGGCAATACTGGGTCGGGAGATGCCCTTCAGTCGTCCAAGCTGAAGGATAGCGGCAGTCATGGTTGCGCCGGAATGACCAGCGGACACTAAGGCATCCGCCTGGCCCTTTTTGACCAAGTCAAAGCCGACCATAACCGTGGAGTCCTTTTTCCGGCGCACTGATTCCACCGCCTCTTCATCCATTGATACCGTCTGCGGCGCATGGATGATGGACAGGCGCGGATCAGCATCCTTGCCCCGACGGGCAAGCTCTTTGCGGAGCTGCTCCTCTGGGCCGAGCAGCAGCACCTCAATGCCCGGATACTGCTCAACCGCTTGGACAGCACCGTCCAGCAGCGGCCCGCAACCCCGGTCGCCGCCCATCGCGTCAAGGGCTATTCTCACAGCGGCTTACGCCAGCTCGTCGCCCAGCTGATAAATGGTTTTGCCTTTGTACTTGCCACAACCAGAGCAAAGCTGATGCGGCATCTTCGGCTCGTCGCAATTCGGGCAACGACCTACGGAAGGGGCGGTGAGGAAATCATGCGCTCTCCGCTTGTGGGTGCGTGAATAGGAATGTCTTCTTTTAGGTAAGGCCATTTGTCTTCTCCTTGAACAGTGCATCTCCGCCCTAACACAGGACAGGATGGATTATATTATCTTTTCTTCAACGCCGCCAATGCGGCAAACGGGGAATTCTTTACCTCAGATGAACAGGTGCAGCCGCTGGAATTCAGATCAGCACCACAGTGCGTGCAGAGACCTCGACATTCTGGCGAACAGACCTGCTTAATCGGCAAGCTGAGATACAACTGCTGCCGGAGAATGTCTTCCAGATCAGCGATTGGTTCATCAACCTGCACCACATCAAAGTCAGCAGCTGTGCATTCCAGCTCTTTGACCTTCCAGTTAGCTTCATCTGGCACTTCCAGCACTAACTGAAAGGCGGCATTTACAGCAAAGTCGTAGTCGCGCAGGCAACAGTCGCAGGTCAGGCGCACAACAGTGCGCAGGAAGCCCTCCACTTCAGCCCGGCTCTCACCTTTGTACTGAAGATTCAGCTCTGCCTGTACCGGAGCCGTTCGCAGCAAGCCAGTCTCTGCCAGCCAAGCATCGTCGCTGATTGTGTAGTGACTGCCAGTTTTGGGAATCTCTGCAAATGGAACGTTCATGCTCTGACACCTTATCGGCACACTGCTGCGGGACACTAAAAAGTAAAATCATACACAAAAAAGCCTGCTCATGCCAAGAAAAAAAGCGCAACCCGGCATAAATGGCTCTGCATAGCCGATGTTTTTCTGTTTGCCAGAGGGCCTATATGTCGCTAAGATAGCCATGATCAGGCTGCATCAGCCGTCCAACACCTGTCCGCTTCAGGAGAGAGAACCATGAAAGGCACTACGCATTCCGCAGCCCCGGCAGTTGTGGCCGAATTTCTCGGCAAGATCATGCCGTTCAAGGAATTGGCCCCTGAGATCATTGATCAGGTGGCCCGTAAGGTGAAAATGGACTTCTTTCCCAAGGGCGCACGGCTGCTCGAAGCGGGCAAGAGCGAGATCAAACACCTGCATCTGATCCAGAAAGGTGGGGTGAAGTGCTTCATCGTTGATGACGAGGGCGCGGTCACGCTCAAAGACTACCGGGGCGAGGGCGACTGCATCGGCGCGCTCGGCATCATTCGCGGCACCTTGGCCAATCTGGACGTGGAGATGGTGGAGGACACCTTCTGCTTTCTTCTGCCGAGAGCGGTTTTCCTTGAGCTGATCAGCAGCCAGCCCGGATTTTCTCAATACTACCTGAAGAGCTTCTCGGAAAAGATTGTGGCCACCGCCTACAGCGAGCTGCGCCACCACCGGGTGGGCCGGAGCAGCGACAGCAGCCTGCATCTCTTCGCTATTCAGGTGGGCGACATCATCCGGCAGGCTCCACGCACCATCGCGGCGGACGCAAGCATCCGCCAGGCCGCCGCCAAGATGGCCGAGTTCCGGGTGGCCTCCCTGCTGATCCATGAACCGGGCGATGAGGAACAAATCATCGGCATTGTCACGGACCGTGACCTGCGCAACAAGGTCTTAGCACCGGGCCGCGATTATAATGAGCCAATCCGGGCGGTGATGTCCTCGCCGGTGGCCACTGTGCTGTCGCAGGCCACCTGTTTTGATGCCCTGCTCAGGATGATGTCCGGCTCCACGCATCATTTAGCCGTGGAGCAAAAGGATAAAATCATCGGCGTGATCACCTCACACGACATCGCCTTGCTGCAAGGCCATGCGCCCTATTCTTTATTTAAGGAAATTGGCAAACAGCAGCGCATTGAGGGCCTATATCCGCTCTCGCGCAAGATTCCAGAGATGATTCGCAACCTGATTAAGGAAGGAGCTAGGGCCGGACACATCGCCCGGATGATCGCCATCCTCAACGATCAGATTTTAGCGCGGCTGCTCACCCTGTTAGAGGAAGAGCTGGGGCCGCCGCCGGTCGCGTACTGCTGGCTGCTGATGGGTTCCGAGGGTCGGCGGGAGCAGACCTTCCGCACAGACCAAGACAACGCCATTTTGTACGAAGACCCGGCAGATGCAGCGCATGGCAAGGCGGCGGAAGCATATTTTTCCCGCTTGGCAGAGAAGGCGATTGATCATTTAGTGCGGTGCGGCTACCCGCTGTGTCCCGGCGAGATCATGGCGAGAAACCCGAAATGGCGGCAGTCGCTCTCGGCCTGGAAACAATGCTTCAGCGACTGGGCTGCCACGCCTGCGCCAGAGGAAGTGCTGAACGCCACCATCTTTTTTGACTTCCGGGCAGGCTTTGGCAAGACCGCGCTGGCGGACGAGCTGCGCCAGCACTTGCACACGCTGACCAAAAGCAGCGAGCTGTACCTGCTCCACTTGGCCCGGCAGTGCTTAGATGCCAAAACACCGCTCTCGTTCTTCAAAAACTTCATTGTCGAGAAGGACGGCGAGCACAAGAACAAGCTCGACATCAAGGTGCAGGGCTTGACCCCCTTTGTCAATTTCGCCCGCATCCTCGCTTTGCGGCACGGCATCCGCGAGACAAACACCTTGGCCCGTCTGCATGTGCTCGGCAAAGAAGGCATTCTCAGCGAGGAATTGCAAGCGGCGGCGACCGATGCCTACGAGATGCAGATGCAGCTCCGGTTAGTGCATCAGCTCAATCAGCTTGAGGCGGACACACCGCCGGATAATCACATCGCGCCAGCGGATTTATCGGAGTTAGACAGAAGGATGCTCCGCGATGCCTTTGAGGTGATTGACCGGCTGCACGGTGTGTTGAAAAGCCTGTTTCCTGCGCTATGAGCCTGCTCAGTTATCTGCGGGAGCTGCTGGAGCGGCGCAAACCGCATCCCCTGCTGGTTGAGAACCGCCGCCGCTTTGCTCAATTCGACCAAAACAGGCCGCTGACCGACTACAGCTTCGTGGTATTGGACACAGAATTGACCGGACTGAGCTACAAGGACGAAATTATCTCCATTGGCGCGGTCAAGATCAGCAACATGCAGCTTGAGCTGGGTAATGTCTTTCATACGCTGGTGCGGCCCTTGAATCTCAAGCACAATCAGGCCACCTTTATCCATCAAATCACCCCGGATCAGCTCCGCGCCGCCCGTCCGATCAGAGACGTGCTGCCTGAGTTTGTCGAATTCTGCGGTGATGCCCTGCTGATCGGCCATTTTCTGGAAATCGACATGGGTTATCTCAATCGGGCGACCAAAAAAGTGCTGGGCGGCACCTTGGCAAACCCGACAATTGACACGCTGCGCTTAGTCAAAGCCTATAAAGAGACCAGTTATGTCTGTGATTACGGCTACTGCGACCAATCATTGCCCTGCAACTTGAATGAGATCGCCGAAGAGTTCAATCTGCCGCGCTTCAAGGCACACAGCGCGCTCGAAGATGCCCTTCAGTGCGCCTATCTTTTCCTTTTTCTGGCAAAAAAATTGAACAATGGCCAGGTGCAAACCCTGCGCCAGCTCCATAATGTCGGTCAGCCGCTCCTGCTGCGCCAAAATTAGCGCACAAAATACAAAAAAGAATAAGTCGCCATTTCTTTGCGGCAATTTTTTGCCCCTACAAGGTGGACGATTTCGGTCGCTGACCGAAAAACGCATCTCAGAATACGCGGAACGTATGGCAAGGATACGATCAACGTATCCGGCGATAGGAAAAACGTATCTTGGGATACGTTGAACCGCCCCTGAGAGCCGTTGAACAGACCTTTGGGGCCGTTCATCGGCCAAAAACATCGGTTCAACGGCCCGGCGGGTCTGTTATTCGGATATGGAGGGCGGCCGAATGGCTTGCAAACGCTTTTTAAAAGCAGAAAGGAGCAGAAGAATAGACGACATCTCCGCATGAAGACAGCGCAGGGCCAGACCTTCCGGCCTGCCCCTGCTTTTTTTTACACAACCTGCTGCTCAAGGAGGAACAGGAATGAAAGTTGGCATTATCGGTTTTGGAAAAACAGGCAAGGCGGTCGCTTCAGTGCTGCTTGAATCCAGAAAAACCAAACTGCAATGGGTGGTGCGCCGCTCTAGGCTGCTGGAGCACCGCTCAGTTCCTGAATTCCTCGGTGTTGAATCTGCCGAGCCGGGCTGCATTCACTCCAAAGAAGAGTTCTCCGCTGACGAGCTGTTCAGCAGATTCCCGGTTGATGCGGTGATTGACTTCTCTTCAGAGAGCGGTCTTGAGTATTATGGCGACGCGGCGGCTGATCATGGTGTGACCATTGTCAGCGCGATCTCCAATTATCAGAAAACAACGCTGCGGCGGCTGCACAAATTGTCCAAACGGACAGTGGTGATGCACTCGCCGAATATCACGGTCGGCATCAACTTTCTGCTCATCGCCGCGAAAATCTTGAAAACCATTGCCCCGCACACGGATATTGAGATTGTCGAGGAGCATTTCAAGACGAAAAAAGAGGTTTCAGGCACTGCCAAAATCATTGCCCGGACGCTGGGCATGGACGAGGCGGAGATCAAATCAGTCCGGGCGGGCGGCATCATCGGCGTACATGAAATTCTGTTCGGCTTTCCGTATCAGACAGTGCGCCTGAAGCATGAGTCCATCACCCGCGAGGCGTTCGGCAACGGCATTCTCTTCGCAATTGAGAATCTCAAAGACAAGCCGAAAGGCTTTTACAGCATGGAAGACCTGCTCCTGCCCTACTTCAAGCTGCACGGCAGCTCGTCAGGCTGGGCGGAAGGATAGCGCGGGCTGTTGAACGTATCTGGAGGGCGGAAAAGCGGCCCCGCGATTCGCAGGAGCATATCCCTGTGTCTGTCTATGACCGGCGGAAACAGTATTGATTAGCAATCTAACTCATCAACAGGTTTCATAACTGCCAATTTATAACCACAGGAGCTGCGCATGAAGAAAAAGCCAACGGCCCATCACCATCAACCGGTACCAGGAGGACAGCGATGAGCAGCAAAATGATCAACTCCATCCTTGAAGACCCGGAGTTCAAGGAACTTGCCCGTCAGAAGAACAAAGTTTCCCTGATTCTGACCATCACAGAGCTGGTGCTGTACTTCGGCTTCATCGGCCTGATCGCCTACAACAAGCCGTTTCTGGCTACCAAGCTGTCGGCGGGGTCTGCAACCACTATCGGCATTCCCATCGCGGTCGGCGTGATCATCCTTTCTTGGATTTTGACCGGCATTTATATTTTCTGGGCCAACAGCGTCTATGACGAGAAGGTCAAACGCATCAAAAAACGCTTTGGAGGTTGAACAAGATGCCAACACAAGCACCACAGACCGTCATCGGCACTCTGAACCCGATTGCCATCCTCTGTTTTCTGCTCTTCGTTGCTGGCACGCTGGCCATCACCTACTGGGCGGCCAAGAAGACCAAAACCGCCAGCCAGTTCTACGCCGCAGGCGGCGGCATTACCGGCTTCCAGAACGGCTTGGCCTTAGCTGGCGACTACATGAGCGCGGCCTCGTTTCTCGGCATCGCTGGTTTAGTATCGACCAAGGGCTATGACGGCCTGATCTACTCAGTCGGCTGGTTAGTCGGCTGGCCCATCGTTATGTTCCTGATCTCCGAGCCGCTGCGCAACCTCGGCAAGTTCACCTTTTCCGACGTGGTGGCTTTCCGTCTCAAGCAGAAGCCGATTAAAACCGCAGCCGCTATCGGTTCTTTGGTCACGGTGCTCTTTTATTTGACCGCGCAGATGGTCGGAGCAGGCACGCTGATCAAACTGATGTTTGGCCTGCCCTATGAATCAGCCCTGTTTATCGTCGGCGGCCTGATGATCGCTTATGTTTTGTTCGGCGGAATGCTCGCCACCACGTGGGTGCAGATCATCAAGGCCGTGCTGCTGCTGGGCGGCGCAACCCTGCTGGTGCTCCTGACCCTCGACAAGGTGGACTGGAGCTACGGCAAGCTCTTCCAGATGGCTTCTGACAAGTACGGCAGTTCCTTCTTGGAGCCGGGCGGCTTGGTCTCTGATCCGCTCGATGCCTTCTCGCTGGGCCTCGCCCTGATGTTCGGCACCGCCGGTCTGCCGCATATCCTGATGCGCTTCTACACTGTGCCCGATGCCCGCGAGGCACGCAAGTCCGTGTTCTACGCGACCGGCTTCATCGGCTACTTTTACATCCTCACCGTGACTATCGGCTTCGGCGCAGCGGTGCTGGTGGGCAAAGATGCCATCATGGCCATCGACAAAGGCGGCAACATGGCCGCGATGGTTCTTGCTGAGTTCAACGGCGGCAGCCTGCTGCTCGGCTTCTTAGCCGCAGTTGCCTTCGCTACCATTCTGGCGGTCGTCGCTGGTCTGACGCTGGCCGGTGCCTCGGCTCTTTCCCATGACCTCTACGTAGGCGTGTTCCGCAGCGGCAAAGCGAACGAGAAGGAAGAAATGAAGGTGGCCAAGGCCGCCACGATTGGCCTAGGCATCACAGCGGTGCTGCTGGGCCTTCTCTTCAAGGGGCAGAACGTGGCCTTCATGGTCGGTCTGGCCTTTGCTGTGGCCGCCAGTGCGAACTTCCCGGCCCTGCTGCTGTCCATCGTCTGGAAGCGATTTACCACCGCAGGCGCAGTAACCAGCATTTTCACTGGCATGATCGTGGCGGTGACACTGATTATGCTGTCGCCGACCGTGTATGAGGATGTCATGCAGGCTGCACCGAAGAAAGAGCTGGTCGCAGCCAACGACAAGGTGGCTGGCATCGAGAAGGCACTCAAAGCAGCCGACATCACCCCTGAGTTGAAGGCAACCAAGGAAGCTGAATTGACCACTGCCAAGGCTGATGCGGCCACCAAGAAAACAGCCGTGAAGCCTGCGCCTTTCGGGATGAAGAACCCAGGCGTGTTCTCGATGGGCTTGGCTTTTCTGATGGGTATTCTGGTCTCCCTGATGAAGCGGGAGAAAACGGCTGAAGATATGTTCGAGTCTGAGAAGGTGCGGACGTATGTGGGAATCGGTGCTGAGGGAGCAAACAAGCACTGAGAGAGGTATGATGTAGAGAGGGGCAGTAGGTCGCCTTTCGGTTTCAATGCTCGGCTTTTTAGCCGGGCATTTTTATTTCAGCATGTTCTTGCTAACGCAGCAGACCGGGACTAAAGATCATGATACCGCCCAGCAATAGGAGAACGATACCGCCGATGATTTTGCAGTATTTTGCATATTGCTGGCCGAGATCGGTGTTGATTGCCAGAACAGCAAGGCTGAAAATGATCAGGTCATCCAGCATGAAGAAGAAGTCATAGAGCAGGATATAGGCATAATGCTGCATTGCGGGCAGTGCTTTCAAGGAAAGGGCATGAGTATAAATGGCTGGCAGGGCAGCGGAGCAGGCAAACTCAATGGAGTTGATGATAAAGGCAAGGACAATAATGTTGAAGATGGTGAACAGGCTGATCGGATTCTGAGCGATCTGATCAATCCGGCTCATGGTCTTTTTCTTGGAGGTTGCATCTCCAATCTTGCAGACAAGCTCTCCCTTGGTCTGCATATATTCCCGAATGTTCAGGATGCTTGTGCCGACGGCGAACAGCCCGATAAGTAGTGTCAGAGGGCGGAGATATCCAAGGAAGAGAAAGGCGTTGAGCCATGCGGTCATGAACAGGAAATAGAGTACCCCGGATGCTCCGACAAAAGTGCCGACTAGGAGCCAGATTTTTTTGCGGCTGTTCAAAGTCAGGACGATGGAGATAAGATACACCAGCACCCACATGGCGCATGGGTTGAAGCCGTCAACCAGTCCTAAAACAACTGCCAGAGAAAAAAGAGAATAGTCGGCATACTTGACTTCTCCAAGAAACGGCAGCTCGACCGTCTGTTTCTCCGTCCGGTATCCGTCTTCTTTCCTAAAGAGAGATGGATCATTCCGTAGATAGGCTTGAATTCCTCTTTCGAGAGCAGCCCCGGTTGTTTCCCTACGGTCAAAGCCCAATATCACATAGGGGCCAATGGATGTCAAAGGCACCCCCATCTGCCGTTGATCCAAGCCGTTTCGCTGCACAAACTCGGCAAAGAGCCTGTTGTTTTCTTGGATTGCCGTGTCATATTCTGCCCAGCGCAGTTCCGGGTATTTGGCTTTCAGGTAGGGATTGAATAGTTTTTGTTTTTGACAATGCGGGCATTGGCTGTGAAAGAAGAAAACAATATCTTGGTGAGCAGAAGAAACTTGTTCAGGACGATGTTGCTCTGCAAAATAGATGCCTATGCCGAGAAGACAGAGGGCAAGGATGAGATACTTTTTAAACGGATCGCTGAGTATTTCCTGTAGCCAAGCAGGCAGCGAAAGAAATGGTGACTTTTTCATGGTAGGACCTCTCCAAATGCAAACTATTTCTTTCTATCTCCCCTTACTATACTCTTCGTAATCAATTCTTGTCAAAAAAGTTTAATGCTGTCTTAAACGATCCTGCGATCTCAAATAGCCAAGCAGTCCGGCATGATCGTCGCAGTGGCACTGATTTATGTTGAGTTGCACAACGTGTATGAGGATATGCAGACAAGCTGCACTTCGAATCTGAGAAGGTGCGGACGTATGTGGGAATCGGTGCTGAAGGAGCAAACAAGCACTGAGAGAGGGGGAAATCTCCACCGGGCAGAGTCATCTGCCCAACTCACACGGTCTCCTGAAGTGTTTTCGGGAGACCGTTTTTTAATTCAGCAGACGTTCGTTCAGTGCCTGCCCCATAAAGGATCATGGCCAAAGCGTTCGGCCCACCACTCCTCATCCGAGACATGCTGCTCTATCTCTTTCTGCGTGAAGGGGAATTTATACTGACTGCAATACAGCATGATGAGCTTGTAGGCGGCAGTGATCTTCTGGGTCATTTCATTGCATTCCTCCTTGTCTCCGCCGCATTTGTCCGGGTGCCACTGTTTGAGCAGCGTTCTGTAGTTCGCTTTGATTTCAGCTATTGATGCTCGCTCCGGCAGATGCAGCACTTCTTTCGCTTCTGCAATTTCTTTGCCGCTGATCATCTTTTATCTCTTCACTCCCCGGATGACAGCAAACAACCCTTCGCCATGCCCCACTCGTACCTGCTCCTGCGCCGTACTTGCAGACACGTCTTGGTAAATTGTCTGACAGAAGCTGAATTCGGCAAAGCTAATCTCTTTCATGACAGAGACAACTTCATCAACGGTATAAAAGGTCGCCTGTTGATAGAAGAGGCTGCCCTGCTGCTTTTGGGCCGCATATTTCTGTCCCAGCGGGCTGTTGCGGTCAATCATGGCAACGACAAGCTGCCCTCTGTCAGCTAAGACTCGCCATGCTTCACGAAAGGTTTGCTGAAGATCGCTGACAAAACAGATGACCGTTACCATCAGGATGAATTCTGCGGTAGCATTGCCCAGTGGCAGTGCTTCTGCAACTCCGCCGATGACCTTAACGCCTCGCTGTTGAGCCAACGCAGCCATGCTTTCCGATGGCTCCACACCGATACAAATACCCAACGGTGCGGCAAATCTCCCCGTGCCTACGCCGACTTCTACACCTCGTCCGCTTGTAGGTAACAAAGTACGAACCGCCTGCAACTCCGCCTTATAGACCAAGCGATGGTCGTCAAACCAGCGGTCGTAGCGCAGAGCATGTTCCTGATACGGTTTGATTCTCATAGAGAAGCAGGGCAGGTACGGGGCCTGCCCTATTGACTCTTGAATCAGTCACCAAAGCTGTCAGCGTACAACTGCTCAATAGCCAGTTTCCCCTCATCGCTCAAATAGCGAGTGCCTGAGCCAACATAGGTATCAAAGGAGATTCTTGCTTGTTCCTCTGGCTGCCAAATCCCATCATGCCACGTGAACCAGCCCTTGCGGTTCTGATCAAAAACATGCAGAGGCCGATTAAAGAGCTTGGCTAACTCCACTGCCCAGCCAGTGCCGCCCTTAACGGAGTTGTCCTCTAAGATAGTACCAATGACAAAGACCTGATGGCCCTTGTTGACCATGTGAAAAATGGCTTGCAGTACCCGCCGAATTTTTTCGGTTTCATAGTAGGTGCGGTTCATCATCCGCGAGGCAATTTCCATGCTGATGTCGCCACGCTGGAGGTCGCCTTCAGTCAGCAACACTGCGTTTTGGTCGCGGTTCAACCGGTGACCTTCAAAGGTGAAGATCACTTCCTTTGCGCCGTATTTTTCTGCCAGCTCGCCAAAGAGAGTTTCTGCGCCCTTGAGACCGCCGTGATACAGCGTGCATTCTGCTGCCTTCATCATAAAATCACCTCATGGAATATAAATATTAACTTTTCTGCCGCAAAGGGCAGGCATAGCTTTTGGGCTGCGCCTTTCCTGCCTTGAAGAATATCCGCCACGGAGCAGGATGCCCCTCTATTGTACGCATCGGGTTCATCTTGTCAATAAAATCCTGATAGGATTCAAAAAGCATCCAGTCTGTTCGCCGCTGCTCCTCGCTGCTCATCGGATGCTGACAGAAGCATTCGATATCAGTAAACCCACTTCTCATCAGCCAGTTATGCAGACAAGAGGCTGTGGGTACAAACCACGTACCCGGCACCTTAGCATAGGTTTTCTCTGGGAAGAGAGCCACTGGTTCCTCGCCACTAATGCCTTGTGATTCTAACAAAAGGCAACCACCCGGCTTGAGTGCGGTGTGTAGCTCGCGCAAAGCATCAATCGGTGAGGGACGATGATAGAGAATACCGAGACAGAAAATCACGTCGAAGCAGTCAGGAAAGAGCGGCAGATGCTCGATGCCTAATAGGTCGATAAAGAGGTTCTCGATGCCAGCAAAACGGTTGAGCGTAGAAAAGGTGAAGTAATGCTGGGCATACGGCTCAAAACCCAGCACCATCTTGGGTGCGTGTGCCGCCATGCGGAACATATAATACCCGTTGTTACAGCCGACATCCGCAATCACCTTGTCCTTGAGATCAGGCAAGGCAGGTAACAAGCGATTCCACTTGCGCCAACTTTGCCATTCTGCATCAATCTCTGTACCAAAGATCGAGAACGGTCCCTTACGCCACGGCATGAAGGTTCTCAGCAAGCGCAGCACTTGCTCGTGTTCAGCATCGTTAAGATCAGCACGATTGCCGATGCGTACTACATCACCGCTGAGATCAAGAAGAGAGGCCCGGATATGCGATAGCTTGGCTATCGGTTCTTGGTAGCGCAAGAAGCCTTTCTTGGGCTGATTAATCCAAGCCTGCTTTTCCTCATGTAGGCGGGTAATTGTATTCTTTAATGCTGTAGGCAGAAAATCAAGATAGGGGAGCATTGTTTCATAGATAGATAACTGGTTTACAGCAGTGCTTCGGTGGAGCGGAGTGGCAAACCGATCAGGGTGAGGAGGTTCATCAGAACAAGAGCGGAAAGAGATCGTGCGGGAGTTGTGAGTTTAAGTGGTGGATGGGACGCGCCCTGCTTAACTTATTAAGTTAAAATGCTGTAAATTTTGGACACTTTTTCCCATTCTTGTCAGCAATATTGCAAATGTCTTGAAGCAAAACAACGTAATCTGTTCTCGATTCAACAAGAGCGAACTGTGATCGAAACTCCTTTGCTTGCTGTTCCGTAATAAACGGTTCGCAAATAGAATAGCATTGTCTAAAATGAGTAATAGCAGAATTAGTGTAGAATAATATAAAAAGCTGGAAGTTGCAAAAAACTATAATGCAAATCAATCCCAGTGTTGTGCTTATGGAAGTTTCAGCATAGATTTTATCTTTTCTCTCGACTAATTCTTTTTGTATCCTGTTCCTTCTGTCTTTTTCGTCAAGTGTATCACTTTTAATTTTAGCTACAATACTCGCAATTTCTCGTTCAGCATGTCTTCTTCCGTGCATCCTGCCGCTATAATAGCCAAGTATTCCTAATGAGACAAAAATTAAAAAAAGCAAAATCGCCAGTGAAGCTTCTTCGTGCAGCCCTTTTGCCACAGCGACATACACATTAGTTCTCAGTGCTTCAAGCCCTAAGGTCGCAATAGTGAACAGGGTTCGGCCAGCCCAAACAGATATGGGTTCAAGGAGGAGGCTCCATAAGCCGCTTCCAATAGCTCCGAGAACAATGGTACCAAGAATCCCAAGAATCCACTTAAGTGTAGAATTCTTCATATCGATCTTCTTTGAAAAACTATATATTCTACAGGTTCAGCATGATATAAAAATCGCAGCGTCCTGACCAGCCAGCTTACAGCGCACATCCCCACACGTCAACAAAGAAAACCCGGCAACGCGGCACGCCGTCTCCATTCCATGCAAGCATGAAGGAAATCTCGATGCAAGCATGGAACGATCCTCAATGCTAGCATGGCGGGAGGCTCAAAGCAAGCATGGAGGATGCCTCCAACGTATAGTA
>JAGIXO010000035.1 GCA_026122915.1 Candidatus Electronema nielsenii
TATGCTGAAAATCAACGAGCATTACCTGAAGCTCCAGGCTTCGTATCTCTTTTCCGACATCGCCAAGCGGGTAGCCGCCTTCCAGCACGCTCACCCGGACAAGAACATCATTCGCCTCGGCATCGGTGATGTGACTAAGGCTTTGCCACCCGCCTGCATCGCTGCCTTTCACCGGGCGGTAGATGAAATGGCTGTGGACAGCAGCTTTCGTGGCTACGGCCCAGAGCAAGGCTACGCCTTCCTGCGTGAAGCCATTGCCCAGCACGACTTTCAAGCTCGCGGCGCAGAGATCAGCGCGGACGAGATATTCATCTCTGATGGGGCGAAGTGCGACACCGGCAATATCCAAGAGCTGTTCAGCGCAGATGCACGGGTGGCGATTCCTGATCCCGTGTATCCGGTTTACTTAGACACCAACGTCATGGCCGGGCGCACGGGTGCGTTTGCTGATGGCCGTTATCAAGGGCTGGTCTATCTTGATTCCATAGCGGAGAACAACTATGTGCCTAAGCTGCCCAACGAGCCAGTCGATCTGATCTATCTCTGCTTTCCCAACAATCCCACTGGTTCAACCATCAGCACGGCGGAGCTGAAAACGTGGGTGGACTACGCCAAGGCAAACAAAGCCTTGATTCTCTTTGATGCCGCCTACGAGTCCTTTATCCGCGATGAATCACTGCCGCATTCGATCTTTGAGATTGAAGGAGCGCGAGAAGTAGCGATAGAGTTTCGTTCGTACTCGAAGAGCGCAGGCTTTACCGGCACCCGCTGCGCCTACACCGTCATTCCCAAGGAATGCGCCGCATACGACAGCGCAGGCAATAAGCAGCTGATTCATCCGCTCTGGAACCGTCGTCATAGCACCAAGTTCAATGGCGTGTCGTATCCGGTGCAGCGGGCAGCAGAGGCAGTGTATTCGGAGGAAGGCAAGGTACAGACGAAAGCCTTAATCAATGCGTATTTGGAAAACGCCGACTTGATTGCGGCGGCAATGAAGGACTTAGGCTTTGATTACGTTGGCGCGGCCAATGCGCCGTATGTTTGGATACGCTGCAAGCGTGACTCGTGGGAGTTCTTTGACATGCTGCTGAACAAGGCAGGCGTGGTCTGCACACCGGGCGCAGGCTTTGGCAGATGCGGACAAGGCTATATTCGGCTGTCTGCCTTCAACTCCCGCGAGAATGTGGTAACGGCGTTGGAGCGGATTAAGGAAGCGTTGGCGTGAGTTGGGGCTACTACGAAACCTGCTCATCAGGCAGCGGATTGTATTCCCGGAAATAAATCTCGGTGAGCGTCAAGAAGGTAGTGACAATCACCGGGCCGTAAATGATACCCAGCACGCCGAAGATTGCCATGCCGCCAAGTATAGCTAAGAGCACCAGCAGCGTGTGCATCTTGACTTGGCTGCCAACAAACTTGGTTTTGAACAGATATTCAACCAGCAAGGCCACTGCGAGATAGAAGAAAAAGATCGCAGCAGCCTTGCCTGGTGCGCCGGTCAGGAGCATAATAATGGAGGTTGGTACCAGTATGGTGCCAATGCCAACGATAGGAAGAAAGGCAAGGATGCCCATAATCCCACCCCAAAGCACCGGCGAGCTGATATCAAGAAAGGCGAAGAGAATGCCACCCATAACGCCTTGAATTGCACCGCTGATGCCGTTGCCAATCAGAATAACCCCAGCGATTTCCTGAAATTTGTTCAGCAGCAGACTGTTCTGCTCATCAGTCAAGGGGGAAAGCCGGATGAGGAAGCGGATGAGCTGATCCATCTCGATGAGCAAAAAATAGATGATCAGGATCAAGAAGCTGAATTGAGCGACAAAGCTCATGATGTTGGCCGCCCAAGCCGAGGCCTTACCGTAGAGGAAGAGACCGGCATTCTTGCTCAGATCAGCGAAGAGTTCGGTGACATCTGCGGGTTGGAAATTAATGCCCATGTCTAGGAGCATCTTCTGCGTCTCGGCAACTCCTTTGCTGTTCTGCACCGTCTGTTGAATTTTCAGGAGCAAATTGCTGTCTTTGCCAAATTGGTAGATGCTGAGAGCTTCCGAAGAAAGGGCAGTGAGGCAGAACGTCAGCGGAATAAAGACGATCAAGGCGACTATGGCACAGGTCAGAGCAGAAGCCATCCACGCTGAGACCCAGCGGCGCAGCCACGTGTACACTGGACGGAAGATGCCAGAAAGCAGGAAAGCGAGAATCAAGAGCTGCCAGAAGGGCGAGAGTATCAAACCCAGCAGCAAGATGGACAGCAAAAAGAATGCCGTAAAGGATTTCGGCTGGACGCTGTTCAAGGGCAGCGGAAGGGTTTTGCGGTCGGTCTGCATAGCGGTCTCAGGAGGGAAGTGAACGATGGTGCTGCAACAAGATTCTGCCAGATTTTCGCTGCTCAGGCAAGCATGAAGATCGTTGTTATTATTGTCACCCACAATTCTCAAGCAGTGCTGGGCCGTTGCATCGCCGCGCTGGAACAGCAGACTGTGCCGCCAGATGCCATTGCCTTAGTTGATTCTGGTTCAGAGGACACAAGCTATTTGCAATCGTATCGCAACCGTGCCGGGTTCACCGTTTCTCTGCAAGAAAATATCGGTTTTAGTCGGGCCAATAATGTTGGGTATCATGCTGTTGGTCACGATGCAAACTTTGTTCTCTTTCTCAATCCCGATGCCTTTCCTGCGCCGGATAGCTTAGAGTTAGCCTGCGCCTTTCTCGTTGAAAATCAAAATGTCGGCGGTATTGGTGGCAGGCTGCTGGGCTTTGATTCTGACAACGGTCAACCCACTGGCTTGCTTGATTCAACCGGCGTATTCAGAACGTGGTATGGCCGCTGGTATGATCGTGATCAAGGACAGATAGACAACAGCCAGTATAGCGTGCGGGAAGATGTTCCAGCAATCTGCGGAGCCTTTCTTGTCTGTCGCAACAAGACGTTGAAGCAGACAGCCTTGTCTGCTGAGGCAGTGTTTGACCCAGCCTTTTTCCTCTATAAAGAGGATATCGAACTTTGCCTGCGGCTGCGAAAGAAAGGCTGGCGAATCGTTTACTTGCCGGAGATTTTTGTTCATCATTGCCGAGGCTGGCAGAGTGACCGCAAGGCTATGCCAGCACGTCTGCGCCTGATTGCAGCGAGGAACGAAGTGCTGCTTTATCGCAGGCATCCTTCGCCGTATATCCTTTGGGCCTTGTTGAAATATGCCGCTGTTCGCTGGCTGAGAGTGTAAGATGACCATCTCGCTCATTATTCCCACTTGGAACGGCGGCAAATGGCTTGACGAGCTGCTGACCCAGCTGGCACGGCAGACGGTGTTGCCCGATGAAATGTTGCTGGTTGATTCTGGCTCCACCGACGACACGCTTGCCATAGTCCAGCGGCATATTGCCAAAAACCCCCGCATTCGTCTGTTGGAAATCAAGCAGCACGACTTTGATCACGGTGGCACCAGAGCTTGGGCCGCGCAGCAGACTACGGGCGAGATTCTGGTCTATATGACTCAAGATGCAATTCCAGCAGCGGACAACGCTCTTGAACTCCTCATCCGGCCTTTTCAAGACAACAAACAGCTCGCCGCGACGTATGGCAGACAGCTTCCGGTCTTAGATGCTACGCTTTTCAGCGAGCATTTACGCCGTTTCAATTATCCTGCACACTCGCAGCTTCGTCGGCGCGAGGACGCGCTTGTCTTTGGTTTCAAAACCATTTTTATTTCCAACTCGTTTGCTGCTTGGCGACGGAAGCTGGTAGCAGCGCAGGGCTATTTTCCGCAGCAACTACTCTTTGGCGAAGATACCTTGGCTCTGGCAAAACTGATTGAGAACGGTTATCATGTACAGTATGTCAGCGAGGCCATTGTCCGACATTCGCACAATTATTCCATCTGGCAGGATGTGCAACGTTATTTCGACATCGGTGTTTTTCATACAGAACAGCGGGTGCAACTGATGCAGTTCGGTGGCCCCGGTGGAACCGGCAGAAAATACGTGCTTTCTGAACTGACTTTATTGCTGGAACGACAGCAATATCATCTCTTGCCAGAATGGTTTCTCCGCAATCTGGGCAAATTCATCGCCTACAACATGGGCAAACGATAC
Organism: Candidatus Electronema nielsenii; assembly: GCA_026122915.1. GTDB lineage: Bacteria > Desulfobacterota > Desulfobulbia > Desulfobulbales > Desulfobulbaceae > Electronema > Electronema nielsenii. The sequence goes on from JAGIXO010000035.1 coordinate 4,093, forward strand.
CGACAACTGCCCCGCAGCTGGGCAAAAAAATTGAGCATGAATCCTCGCTGGCAAGGCTGGACAGCGTAACCTATGTCACCTGCCCTGTCTTGGAATCTGCGCCAGCGCACTTCCGCCATCTACAAATTTCTGCATATTCTCGATTGCTCGCTGGTCTGCGGCTATCTCGGCCTCTTAGTGCTATTTTATAAGGTGCCGTGGAGTCGTTACTACACGTGGCTGGAGCTGATTGTTTTTGCGGTTTGCTTTGTCAGCTTTCAGTATTTCCAGCTGTACCGCTCGTGGCGGGGCTGGAAGCTCTATCTTGAATTCTTCGTTATACTCAGAGCATGGGCGGCGGTCATTGGCTTCATGCTTTTCTATTTCTTTGCCTTCAAAGTCTCTGAAGGCTATTCCAGAATGGTGTTTATACTCTGGTCGTTCACCACACCTTTTTTGATTTTTCTCGCGCATTTGTCAGTACGCAAAACCCTGCGGTATTACCGTGCGCAAGGTAAAAATATCCGCCATGCAGTCATTGTCGGCGCAGGCGAGTTGGGCGTGCGCATGGCTCAACAGACTGAATCTATTCCTTGGGCAGGCATTGAGGTTGTTGGCTTTTTCGACGATCGACTGGAACAAAACGGCCCCGCTGCGGTCAACAAGCCTTTGCTCGGCAGAATTCGCGAGTTACGCGAATATCTGATGGCCAACGATATCGACTATGTTTATATCGCCCTACCTATGCGGGCTGAACGCAAAATATTTTGGATACTACGGGAATGCCGTGACTTAGGAGCGCAGCTTTATCTCGTACCGGATTTGTACATTTTCGGTCTGCATCATGCGGAAATTCAGTCCATCGGCGAAACCTTGGTTCTTAGTTTCAACCCAGATTCCGGCTGGAAACGAACTTTTGACATTGTTTTCTCCGTTTGCATTCTCCTGCTGACCGCACCGCTGATGCTGCTGATCATGCTGTTGATCAAGCTCGATAGCCAAGGTCCAATTTTCTATAAACACCGACGAATTATGGCTACTGGGCGGGAATTTGAATGTTTGAAATTTCGCACCATGATCATCGATGCGGACAAGAAGCTGCATGAGCTGTTGGCTGGCGATTCTGCCTTAGCTGAGGAATGGCAGAACAATTTCAAGCTGAAGCATGACCCCCGCATCACCCGCATGGGCCGCTTTCTCCGCCGCACCAGCTTAGATGAATTTCCCCAGTTTATCAACGTCCTCAAGGGTGAAATGAGCGTGGTTGGCGCACGGCCTATTGTCGGCAGAGAGCTGGAGGAATACTACAAAAACAGCGGCGAATTGAGCGCAGGCCGCTATGTGTCGATGAAGCCAGGCATTACTGGGCCGTGGCAGGTGACGAAACGTAGCGATACCGAGAACTATCAGGAACGGGTGGAGTTAGACGACTGGTATGTCCTCAATCATTCGCTGCTTTGTGACCTAAAAATCATTCTCAAAACCATCGGCTGCATGGTCAGCGGCAAGGGTGCGTATTAAGGAAAAAGACTGCACCGTGGGTAATGGTGAATTACGAGTGATCAATGAAATAGAATGCGATCATTGTAGTGATTGATGAATCTCCACACAGATGCGGTTAAATTTTCGATGCTTCTCGAAAACGACAATGTCTTCCTGACCAATACTGACACTCTTTGTCTGAATGTTAAATTAAGCCGTTCGATATGGCTTGTTTTTCCGCTTCCTTTGCTGACGACTCTGTGCCTTTCCGCAGGAAATGCTTTTCCATAAGAGGCCAAGCCGTCCGTGAAAAATATTCCGTTCTTTTTGCAGTCTTCAGGAAGGGAGTCCCACAGGGCGGCAGCGTCGGCATTGTCTCTTTTTCCGACGTGAGCACCGACAACAAGCCCTGTTCTTCTTTCAACAGCAAGCCATATCCAAATGTCATTTTCCTTGCTTCCTGAAAAAGTCCACATTTCATCGGCTTCTATGAAAATTTTTCCATCTCTCGACATGCGGAAAGCCTGCTTTCTGACTTTATCCCGTTTTTTTTAACATATTCCTGAAGCCATCTTTTTGATATGGAAACTGCTCTTGCTATTCCTGCCATTGAGATTTTTTCAAGCAGAAGCCTGTCAACTATTCGCCATTCAGCATCAGAAATTTGTCTACTTTGAGGGTCTTCAACAAATTGACGCAAGCATTCTTTGCACATAAATTTCTTTTTTCCGTTTGCTATTGAGCCATTTTTAACAATATCTGAAGAGCCACATCTTGGACATCGCATCGCTGTTTTCTCTATGTTTAAATTTTTGCTTTAATAGGAACGGCTTTTGGCTGGCGGGCACCCGCCCTCTGAAAACGGACGGCGGAAGAGACTAAGCCGGAAGTCGGCTTTTTCGATATTGTATTGTTTTTCATGATAAATTCAATATATTTTTTAGATGCCGACTGCTTTGTCACTCATGGCTCACTATTACCGCACCGTGATTTGATCAAAATTCAACAAGCAGCTGCCGACTGCCGCTTCCGCAGTCGGCACAATGCAAGCTCCGCAGCATTTCAGCCTTGCACCGCGTAGCCTCCATCCACCACCAGCACTTGGCCGTGAATCATAGCCGCTCCTTCACTGCATAGAAAGAGCGCCAAATCAGCCACATCTTCGGGGGTGGTCAGGCGACCCAAGGGTGTGCGCTCTAACGATTGTCGGATGATCTCATCGCGATTGGGGAATTTTTTAAGGGCATCGGTATCAACAACACCTGCGCTGATGGTGTTGACTGTGATGCCTTTTGGGCCAAGTTCCACTGCCAGATGGCGCACTAACGATTCCAAGGCTGCTTTTGAGGCTCCGACCACCGTGTAATTAGGCACTGCTCGCACCGCACCGAGACTAGAAATAGCCAGCACTCGTCCGCCGGGTGCCATCAGCGGCACTGCTTGCTGAGTCAATGTGAGCATGGCTCGCGCATTGATGTCCATTGCCCAGTCCCAGTGCCGCTGGGTCAGCTCCATCACCGGTTTCAGTACCCCAGAAGCCGCATTCGAGACCAGAATATCTATCCGTTGATACTCAGCGCGAATTTGCTCGAACATCGCCAGCACGTCTTTTTCTTCTGCTACATTGGCTTTGATTGCCAAGCAGCGCACCCCGTGCCGCTCGACCGCTGCCGCAGTCTCCTCAGCATCGCTGCGGTGGCGAACATAATTCACCACAATGTCCGCGCCATGCTCCGCCAGCCGCAGGGCAATAGCCCGTCCAATGCCGCGCGATCCTCCGGTAACTAATGCTGCTTTCCCCTTCAGATTCAACATCCCTCATCTCCTGTGCAAAATCTTTCAGTCTGCTGTCAGCCGGTCGGCCCGGAACAGCGGTCGATTATTGTATTAAGGACTGTCTTTGTCGCTGAATGTACCTTGCACGGCCTTTCTTTGCAAGGGCAAGGTTCACAGGAGGGCCGCCTGTTGCTCTTTCAGAGTTCAGCACCGCGAAAAAATATAAAGGGGACCGCCTTGTGGCCAGTCCCCTTTATATATATGCTTACGGCGGTGAGAAAAAATCCTACGTTTTTGCTACTTGCAGCATGTTCTTGCTGCTCAATCCTTCTTATCCCCGTCCTCTGCCTTACAGAACGCTGTCACAACAGTCAGGGCAGCGATCAGCACTACGCCAAAAAATGCCACAACGAAAAACCAAGAGCAATCACTGCACTCTGCACCCATTCACAGCTCCTTTGTTGATGAAAGGACCGCTTCTACAGGATTGAGATATCCTCCATTGTGGTGCAAGCAAATGTCATGCCAATTCACTGTACTGAAACGATATGATTCATAAACGCCAATTTAAACCGGTACTTTCGGTGAGGCATTTCTCTTGAAAAACAGCTTTTTGTCTATAGGCTTTTCGGTAGTGGATACTTTTTTCTCAGTTTACAAAACTGTAATGGGTATTTTTTACCTATGTATCTTGTTGCTACGTTTGTTAGAAAGGTACGTTGAAAGCAAAAACGGTATAACAAATCGGTATCGGTAATAGGTCAAATGATAATTGTATCGCCTAAGTATTTTGGTTGCGTATGAAAAAAATACACGTCAACAAAGCACATAACTTTAGAGAAAAACTCTCTAATCCGTGTTTTTAAACCCCAATGCAAAGTTACGTCACGAGCATTATATCCGTACAATTCAATCCCGTATTGCCTACCTATATATACTGCTCTTGTGTTATGAAATTTTTGAGATATAACAATGCCTTTGTTTTGACCAAAGATTTCTTTAAAGCGCAAGATAGAATCTAATGTTCTAAACCCAGCATAATCGCAGATCACATTTTCTTCTTTCACACCTGCTTTGACTAAATCTCGCTTCATGGTCATCGGCTCATTGTACTGAAGGGTGCTGTTATCTCCTGAGACAATGATCTTTTTGCATTTACCACTTTGATACAGCTCTATCGCTGCTGTTATCCTGTATTGGTAATAGAGATTCTTTTTCCCTTCCCCCAGCCATTTTGAGGTGCCTAAAAGAATGGCACAGTACACAGGCTGCAACTCTTTAATGTTGTCAAAGGTGTATTGCGCAGAGCTGTTGATGAGCAGATTAATTCCAGTAAGACTGATCATGATCAAAAACATGACCATGCCAAATCCTGCCAAAATCTTCTGTCTTTTTTTCATCAGCTGCCCAAGATAAACTGATTGCATACCAAAGAGGAAAATGCCTTTACCTCTTTCATATTCACGAACAAAGATAATCTGACCGCATTACAGAATATACCTGCTCAAGTCCTCGTTTTCTGAAATAACAGAAAGCTGTTGCCGGACATATTCCGCTGTTACGGTGAACAGTTGCTCGTCCAGCTCTGAGGCATCGTAGGAAAGTTTGTCTAAAACGCATTCGATCACGGTATGCAGCCGCCGCGCGCCGATATCCTCGGTCTTGCGGTTAACCTCTGCCGCAATCCGCGCCATCTCTTGGATCGCCGCTTCGTCAAATTTCAGCTCGATCCCCTCGGTTTTCAGCAACGCGATGTATTGCTTGATCAGGGCGTTATTTGGCTCGGTAAGGATGCGAAAAAATTCCTCTTCACCAAGGGCGTTTAGATTCACCCGAATAGGGAAGCGGCCTTGCAGCTCTGGGGCTAAGTCCGAGGGTTTGTTAGTATAAAAGGCACCGGAAGCGATAAAAAGGATGTGATCGGTACGCACCGGGCCGTATTTGGTGGTTACGGTCGAGCCTTCAACAATGGGCAGAAGGTCGCGCTGTACGCCTTCCCGCGAGACATCTGGGCCGTGGCCACCACCGCCGCGTGAAGCGATCTTATCGATTTCATCGAGAAAAATAATGCCAGTCTGCTCGGTACGGCGCACGGCTTTTTCTGCTACGCTTTCAGTATCGACCAGTTTATGCGCCTCTTCTTTCTTCAAATATTCAAGGGCTTCCGGCACCCTGACTTTGCGCTCTTGCTTCTGGCCGGGGAAAATTTTAGAAAACGCCTCTTGCAGCGAGGACTGCATGTCTTCCATACCGGAGGTAGAAAAAACCTCAACAATCGAACCTTGCGGCTTACCGGTGGCTACCTTTAACTCAACTAAGCGATCATCTAACTCACCGCTGTGGAGCATCCGGCGCAATTTTTCGCGAGTTTTCTCCATGCTGCTGCGCAGATTGCTCTCCTCGTTGCCCTCGTCATACGGCAGGACAAGTACTTCATCTTCATTGATCGGCTTTTTCGCAGGCAGCGGCGGCAGAAGTAGGTCAAGAAGCCGCTCTTCCGCAGCAACGGCAGCTTTGGCCGCCACGCCTTCCTCCTCCTCTTTCGTGACCATGTTGACCGCTAACTGCACCAAATCACGAATCATTGACTCCACATCGCGACCTACATAACCAACCTCGGTGAACTTAGAGGCTTCGACTTTGAGAAAGGGCGACTGAGCAAGATGAGCCAGCCGCCGGGCGATTTCTGTCTTTCCCACCCCAGTGGGGCCGATCATGATGATATTTTTCGGCGCAATTTCTTCGCGCAAAGGAGGCGGCACCTGCTGCCGCCGCCAGCGACTGCGGAGAGCGATGGCCACGGAGCGTTTGGCCTCATTTTGACCGATGATATAGCGGTCTAACTCCTGCACAATCTGCTTGGGGGTGAGAGAATTCAATGGGTTCATAAATGTTTTGTTCGTCATTGAGGCCTGTAGGGACTAAGATTTTCAGTCCCTACTCAACCTTGGGAGAGCAGCCAGCACTTTTTCCACAATCAAGTTGTGATTGGTATATACGCAGATAGAAGCGGCAATCTTCATAGACTCACGGGCAATCATTTCCGCATCTAAATCGGAATGAGCGACCAAGGCCGTTGCCGCAGCTTGGGCAAAAGCTCCGCCGGAGCCGATAGCGAGAATACCGTCGTCAGACTCGATCACGTCACCGCTGCCGGAAAGAAGCAGGGAATATTTGCTATCAACCGCGATCATCATCGCCTCAAGGCGACGGAGCATCTTGTCTGTGCGCCAGTCTTTGGCTAACTCCACAGCGGCCCGCATCAGGTTGCCGTTGAACTGCTCTAACTTCTGCTCCAACCGGTCGTAAAGCGTGAAGGCATCGGCGGTGGAACCAGCAAAGCCGGTGATTACCCGATCTTGATGCAACCTGCGCACTTTGCGGGCATTGTGCTTGATTACGGTTTGACCAAGCGAAACTTGGCCGTCTCCGGCCATGACTACTTCGCCTTTGTGCCGGATCGCAAGAATAGTTGTTGAACGTATCTGTTTCATGTCTTTGTTAGAAAAGTGATCAGCGGAGACTACTTTTTTTGCGCTGCGGACTGTGAGAAAGGCGACCGAGCAGCCAGCCGAGCAGCAGCACGCCGCCACCAGACAGGAACCAAAGGGCTTTACCCGCATCCTCCGCCGCTCTCCGCTCGGCCTTGATCGCGTTTTGCTCGCTAATACAGGCAGCTAATTTGTCACCTTCGCCGTCTTGATGTTCTTTGAGAGCACTCAGTTCCATACTCAACTCACTATTTTTTCGCTGGATTTGCTCGTTTTCTGTTCGCAGTTTTTTAATATCCTCAACCGGCGGAGCAATAGGAGTCAGGAGCAACTTGGGCAACCAACCGTCCATACCGTCCTGAAACCGCACTTTGGCCCAGCCATTTTTTTCCTCTATGAGTTCGGCTCGATCACTGACTTTAACCATCTTGATGATCTTGTACTGTTCCCCAGCCCCTCTTCGCACCGGCACATCTATGTTGGCCGAGACAAAAAGGTTCTCTGCTACAGCCAAAACAGGCAGTAAGAGCGCAGCTGCAACAAGCAGCGGGAACAGGCGGCGTGGCCCAGCCGTCAAAACAGCGCGTTCTAAAAAAAGATGTGCGGCACAATTACCCCTATTCATGGAAGCTGTTATCCTTCTGGTTTTCTGTTGGCGGTGATCTTACTTTGACTCTGCCGACGCTCGGCTCTTGTAGCACTAAAAAGCTATCAGGCTACACTATATGACGGCTGCCCTGCAAGTCAAGAAAAGCGAAAGATGCAGGCTGGTAGTGAGAACAGCGGCCAGCAGCAATTTTCAGAGTATCTACAAGGTCTCGGATAGGGCAGAGATATGGCTGCTTTCACCCAGCACAATCAGGATATCGCCTGCCATAATTTTGGTTTCTGAGCCAGGGTTGAAGATCATAGGCATATCTTCCCGTTTGATTGCTACGACAATGATGCCGTATTTTTGTCGAACCCCGGTTTCCATCAGGGTTTTACCGACATAAGCGGCTTGCTTACCCACCATCAGCTCTTCCATGCGCAGACCTAAATCACCTGCTTGCGTGGCTAAATCAAGGAAATCAACCACTGTAGGTCGAACAATAAGCTGGGCCATCCGGCGCGCGCCGATGCAGTAAGGCGAAATCACCCGACTGGCTCCGGCCCGCTCTAATTTCTTGGTTGCGCCAGCTACACCGCTGGAGCGGGCAAGGATGAACAGCTTCTGGTTAAGGCCACGGGCGGTGAGCGTAATATAGACATTCTTCTCGTCCGATGAGACTGCTGTGATTAAGCCACGAGCCTGTTTAATGCCAGCCGCCAGCAGAATGTCGTCATCCGAAGCATCGCCTTTCAGCTCTGAATAGCCAAGGCGATCTATCGCCTCTATCACACTTTCATCGCTTTCAATGACAACGAAAGGGCGATTGCTCTCTTTAAGAATAGAGGCTATTTCCTGGCCTATCCTACCAAACCCGCAGATGATGTAATGATCATGCAGCTTCGTTACTTTCTTTTGCATTCTTCTCTTGGTGACAATATGGTGCAGACCGCCTTCAACCATTGTTTCGGTGATCTGACTGAACAGATACATCACATAACCCACACCAGAGAAGATCAGTAGGATGGTGAAGAGGCGACCTGCTAAGGTGACTGGCGCGATGTCGCCGTAGCCAACGGTGGTGATGGTGATGGCAGTCAGATAGAGGCCCTCAAAAAAGCTAAAGCCCTCCAGCAGCATGTAACCGGTCGGCCCGACGAGCAGCAAAAGAATGAGCGGCGAGGCAGGCAGCAGGTATTTGCTGGCTTTCTTCGCAAACAGCCTGTATAGCCGGAGAATCGAAGCTGGAATACCGCCTTGCATGGGGGATAACTTAAGTTGCTGCTACCACTCCACCCGCAGGGTGTTCTCTAACGCATCCACCTTGGCGATGCGCACTCTGATCTCGTCGCCTGGCTCGGTTTGTAAGGAGGGATGGACCGGCAGATCAATGTCAAAGAGGCAGTCGAGCAGTAAGGCATTGACCCGCAGCGGCCCGCTATTGACCACCAAGGCAGACAGCGTGTTGCCGACCTGATCTTCCAGCCAGCGCATGATCCAGTAACGGTGCCGTTGCTGGCGCACCTTGTTGGCGCGGGAGAGCTTCTCCTGAATGATCCCGACAAATTTTCGGCAGTCATCCATTGAGAACAGGACACCTTTGCCGTTGATCAGGCTGGAAATCTGGAGCTGGACGGCAGTATCTAACACTCGGCGAATGGGCGAGGTGACAGTGGTGTAGCAGTTGAGGCCAAGGCCAGAATGCGGCTTGGGATTGGCGGTTAGCTCGCCGCGTGCGAGGAAACGCCGCTGGCAGGCAATATCGGCCAAGCTGTTCTGTACCCCGGAAATCAGCCGCTTTTTGGGTGGCGGCTGGGAGCGAAACAGGCCCGGTGCTTCTTGAGCAGCGAGGTAGTCAGCAGCAATACCGTTAGCGAGAATCATGCACTCGGAGACGATGCTACGAGCGGGTGTATCCGAAGGCGTAAGCACGACCGAAACTTTCCCGTTCTCCACATAGATATTCACATCCGGCAGAGAGAGCAACAGCGCACCTCGGTCGGCCCGTTTCTGGCGAATCTGGAGCTGGAGCTGGTTGAGTAGGCGCAGGTCTTGGTCTTCTTCCACCATCCGGTCGGCTTCACTGTAGGTGAGCTGTCGCTTAACCTGAATAACGCTGGGGACGATTTTGCTGCTGAGAATTTCGCCGTCTGGTGACATTTTGACCAAACAACTGACTGCTGGCCGCACCCGGTCTTTGATCAGACTGAACACGCCTTGAGATAGCTCGCGCGGCATCATTGGTACTTGCCCTTCTGGGAAATAGAGCGAGGTAGCGCGTTCTAAGCTCTCGACAAAGAGCGGGTCTTTCGGACTAATAAAATAGCTAACATCAGAGACATGAATGCCCACGAGCAGGTTGCCGTCTTCCTGCGGCTCAACATGCAGCGCGTCGTCGTAGTCGCGGGTTGAGGCTCCATCAATGGTGAAAATATCTAATGCGCGGAAATCCTTGCGCTTAGGATCAGCCAGCAGCTCTTCGGCGGTTGGTTCGGTGATGCTGTTGGCATGAGCAAGCAGCTCTGAGCTGAATTCCACCGGCTGTTCTGCCTGAAGCAGGGCGATGTTCTCATCCTTCTGCCAAAAACCAGCTTGCACCAGCACTTGGTAAGGATCGCTGGGCCGATTCAGGCCAGCGTTCTTCAACAATTGGCGGACTAAATCAAGGTCACAGTTCACCGCCTCGCTGCCAAAGAGAGCAAAGTCAGCTAACCATGCTAAAATTTTATCGCGCTCCGGCCACTGCTCGGCTGAAATCTGTGTGCCTTGCGAGAGAGCTGCCAGATTGGCAGCTCCGGTCTTCAGCATATCCTCCTTTTCCTGCTCGCGCTGCCGCTGAAGACGGAGCTGCTCCACCTGCTCCGGGCTATGAACGCTGACTAACTCATTCTTGAATTTGAAAAACAGCCGATCTTCAAACACCGCCCGCAGGAAGGCGGCGGATTGGTCATCGTTCAGGCCACCGCCAAAGAAAAGTTCGGCGAGAAAATCGGCAGGAAAGGCGGACTTTCCCTCTGCGCTGGCTAACTCCCAGATGTCCTCCAGCGGGATAGTATCTGTCAGCGCAGCACGGTTATCGGCCATGCCTTTGAGCAGAGCCATGCGGTCTTCGCGACTGCCTTCAGTCTGATGCCTTTTTTTGGAGACCATCAGCACACGGGAGGCAGGCAGCACGATCTCTCGGCCATTCTGATTGATCAGACGCAGCTTGCCGCTGCTATCCTGAAGGACAAGACCGCAGACAAAGCGGCCTCCGTCTAAATATTCAACAATACTTCCTGGAGAGGTCATGGTGAGTTCAAGTTTGCGGAGCTACAGCCCCGCCTCTGCGCTGGCCGGGACGGCGAACGAGCAGTATTGTTCAGTCGAAGGAATAGGGCAAATATACCGGCAGACCGGCAAAAAGACAAAAAATTTATGCGAGAGGTAAACGGGAGATGGGAAAATCTTGCAACCGGGCGCGGTGCATGGCAAGCTGGGCTGGAGACTCTCTGGTTGAATTCAGTGCAGTGCCTCTACAATGCGAATTAGGAGTTAAAACCAATCCATAATTCCTGTACGATAG
>JAGIXO010000036.1 GCA_026122915.1 Candidatus Electronema nielsenii
TTGGTGGTGCTACGTGGATGGCCACAAGTATGTGTTTGGCAAGAAGGCGATTATCTACGGCGAAGAAGATTTAGTAATTGGTCTGACTGCTTTCTTTGCTGAGATAGGCATTGTGCCGGTGCTTTGCGCCTCTGGCGGCACGTCGGGCAAATTAGCTGCCGCCATTGCTGATGTGACGGGCGATATACTCGCAGAACAGCCAGTCGTGCATGAAGGCGCGGACTTCTTTGACATCGCGGAGATGGTGGAGTCGCTGGAGCCGGACCTGCTCGTTGGTCACTCGAAAGGGTATCCACTCGCCCGTAAGCTGAAGATACCCCTCATCCGGGTTGGCTTTCCGATTCATGACCGCGTGGGTGGCCAGCGCATTCTTCATCTCGGCTACAGCGGGGCGCAGCAGCTCTTTGATACCGTCACCAACGCGCTGATTGCCAAGAAACAAGATGATTCCTCTGTCGGTTACTCATACATGTGAAAGGAGCAGACCATGAACCTCATAGATTACAACCGCCATCCCTGCTTCAACGCCAAGGTGAAAGGGCAATACGGCAGAGTGCATCTGCCGGTGGCTCCGAAGTGCAATATTCAGTGCAACTACTGCAACCGTAAGTACGACTGCGTCAATGAGTCACGGCCCGGCGTGACCAGCACGGTGCTCACGCCAGATCAGAGCCTCTACTATATGGGCAAGGTGCTGGAGAAGGAGCCGCGCATCTCGGTGGCAGGCATTGCCGGGCCTGGTGATCCTTTTGCCAATGCTGAGGCAACCCTTGAGACCATGCGCCTGATTCGCAAGAGCTATCCAGAGACTATCCTTTGTCTTGCTTCCAATGGCCTGAACTTGGCCCCGCATGTGGAGGAGCTGGCCGAGATTGGCGTGTCGCACGTGACGGTTACAGTGAATGGCGTTGACCCAGCAGTGACTGAGAAGATTTACGCTTGGGTGGCAGATGGCAAAGTGCTTTATCGGGGACGGCAGGCGGCAGAGCTGCTCTTAGCACGGCAGCTTGCCGCTATTGAAAAGCTGAAGCGGCACGGCATCACAGTGAAGATCAACACCATTCTGATTCCCGGCATCAATGATCACCACATCATCGAAGTGGCCAAGACCATGAAGGAGCTGGACGCAGATTTGCTCAACTGCATGGCTATGTTCCCCAACGCGGACACCGTGTTTGAGAACATCCCAGAGCCGTCTAAGGAAGCAATGAACGCGGCCCGCAACGCGGCGGAGCAGTTCTTGCCGCAGATGCGCCACTGCACTCGCTGTCGCGCTGATGCAGTGGGTTTACTGGAGGAAGACCGCACCGACGAGATGCGAGGCTGCCTCAGCGCCTGCGCCAAGCTGCCCAAGCCTGCTGAGGCGGTGCGGCCTTACGTGGCCGTGGCAACCTTGGAAGGGGTGCTGGTCAATCAGCACCTCGGTGAGGCGACAAAGCTGCAAATCTGGGGACAGGATGGTACGGGCTACAAGCTGATTGAGGAGCGGCAGGCACCGCCAGCAGGTGGCGGCGAGCAACGCTGGCTGAACCTCAGCCGTATTCTCAGTGATTGCCAAGCTATCTTAGTTAGTGATCTTGGTGATGGCCCCAAAGAGGCGTTGAGCAAGCGCGGTGTCAAGCCGGTGGTGATGGCTGGCTTCATTGAGAAAGGACTGGAGGCGGTCTATACGGGCAAAGGCTTTGAGAGTCTGCAAACGAGGATGCGCAAATGCTCGTCCAAAGGTGCTTGTGTGGGCGCGGGTACTGGCTGCGGTTGAAAGGCAAAAGGGCGAACCTCTGTGGTTCGCCCTTGCCCCTTCCTCAGTTCCATTGGCTGATGTCCAAATTCAGTTGCTTGCGCAGTCCTGCCAAGCGACTGCCTTCGCAGTCAAACCCTCTCTGCCGCTCTGTGGAACTCACTTTCTGAAGACTGCAAAAAGAACGGAATATTTTTCACGGACGGCTTGTCCTCTTCAGATATATCTCCCAACCAATACCGGGCAGCAGCGAAATAAGGGCCAGCACCAAGACAATCTGGCGTGGATCAACCTTCAGTTCCATTACTTTTCCGGTGAGCCAAATAGACAAACTCATCACTAAGGTAAGGAGTGCCATTTCAGCAGAGAAAACGCGACCTCGGAAGCGGTCTTCTACGCTGCGATGAATCAGGGTGGTGCTAAAGACCCATTGAATTGAGCCGCAAGCATGACCGCAGCAAACCCAGACCGCAGCAAGTAGCATGTTTGGCGCCTGACTGAACAGGACGTAGGCAGCAGCATAGACAAAGAACGCCTTACCAACAACCTGCCGCATTGCTGCGCTTCCTTCGCCGAAGAGCCGCCACGCGAGGATGGGGCCAATAGCCGCGCCGAGGCCACGCATGGCAAAAAGGATACCGCTGCCTCCTCCTTGACCACCGGTGGCAAAGACTTGTTCGCCGAACACTGCCAGCATGACCAAAACCCCACCGGACAAGGCCCAGCCGCTTTTCACCAGCAGTAGAGCAGCGATCTTCGGCTGCGCTTGCACATAAACAACGCCTTCTTTCAAATCATCCCAGCCTGTAAGTCGCCCCAGCGAAAACGTACTCTCCTGCTTTTTCTCCCTCTTTGGTAGAACAACTGTGGCCATCATGCCCGCTGAGAGGAAAAAGCTCAGGCTATCTGCGATGATAGCTGCTTGCCAGCCAAGCTGCGCAGTGAAAAAGCCACCTAATGCCGCGCCCGTTGCCAGCATCACGGACCACGATGCGCCGGATAAACCATTGATGATGCTCAACTCTTCTTTGCTTGTGCAGAGATCAGGCACTGAGGCTTGGCGGGCTGGGTTGCTGAAAGTCCACACGGCTTCCTGTGTAAAGGCAAGAAGATAGATCAGCCAAACATCAGCCGGATTTCTAACGAAGAGATAGCCCAGTACCACTACCACCCGAATCAAATCGCAGCCGATCATAACGGTTTTTCGGCTATATCTGTCTGCAATGACACCAGCCGCCGGGCCAAAGATAGCCGGAGCTAAATGCTTGGCGATGAGGAACCAGCTCACTGCCTTGCCGGAGCCGGTGAGCTGATTCAGAAGAACAAATAAAGCGATATAGTTGAACCAATCACCGATTTGACTGACACAGCCGGACAGCCAGTAACGGCGGTAGTTGGCGTTAGAACGCAGCAGGTGAAGATAAGACGAAAGGTGGCCAGCGGCATAGGATTTTTTCTTTGACTGCATATATTGTTTTGAATATAATAGGCACTGGTTAATTATGAATTATTAACATGACAGATAATTGATTGCATCAATAGTAAACGATCATGATGAATTAAATTTCAAATTACTCTTCATGGCTGTGCAATTAGTTTTCACCTGTTCCAGAATACATTATTCAGACCAAAGAGAATAATATGGAATTGATCGTCTTTCAAGCAGATAAAACCGTGATTGCGTAATATCCTCACTCCTATCATACCCTGAACTACCTACCCATGAACACCTATTTTGCCTCCCCAGAACGCGCTGATCAGGAAACGCTTGCCGCTACAGTTGATTTCGCAGGAAAAAATCCTATCATTTCTGGTCTGCTCTCTTCTGTGGGCGGCTTATTGGCCGTTCTGGATGAGCATCGGCAGATTATCGCCCTGAATGACGAATTTCTCCAGATGCTCGGCATTGATAATCCGGCTGGTGTGCTGGGTCTGCGTCCGGGTGAGGCTCTGTGTTGCATCCATGCTCAAGAAGAGCTGGGCGGCTGTGGTACCTCACAATTTTGCTCAACCTGCGGCGCGGCCATTGCTCTTGTCTCCAGTTTGAAGCACGACAAGCCTGAAGAACGAATCTGCGCCCTTTCCGCCGTCAGAGACGGCAGGGCTGTTGATGTGGCCTTACTGATTCGTTCGCGGCCTATTCGCATGGAACAACAACGTTTTTTGCTCCTCTTTGTGCAAGATATCACCCGGCAGCAGCAGCGGGCAGCCTTGGAAAGAACGTTCTTCCACGACATCAACAGTATGCTTGGTCTGCTCGCCGGAGCAGCGGAACTCATGGCACAGGATGAGCGGTCGGAGTTAGCCGATACTGTCCGGCGTACCTCAATGCGTCTGTCCAAGGAAGTGGCGGTGCATCGTTATTTGATGAATCAAACAGCTGCATCTCAGCCAACGCTGACTTTGAACGAGGTCGCTGCCGGGGAAATATTAGAAGAACTGCGCTCATTTTTCGCCAGCTATGCAGCGGCATATCAAAAAGAGATCAAGTTTCCTGAACACGCCCCAGCAGCAATTATTCGCACTGATATCTCCCTGCTACTGCGGGTTTTGTGCAATATGATTACCAATGCCCTTGAAGCCTCCTGCTCTGATGCAGCTCCAGATGCCGGGGTGAAGGTCTGGATTGAGCAGGAAGCTGGGCAATTGGTCTTTCGGATATGGAATGCGCAAGCAATTGCGGCGGACACGGCGAGGAGAGTTTTTCAACTGCACTTTAGCACTAAGGCTGAGGCAGGACGCGGGATAGGTACCTATTCCATGAAGCTGATTGGGGAAAAACTACTCGGCGGAACGGTGAGTTTCACCAGCTCCACAAAGGAAGGCACAATGTTCTGTTTTGCATTGCCGCTAAAGAATTCTTGAAATGACCAGAGGAGTTACGCAGTTGGCAAGATTTGATCGGCACCCAATGCGTACCTCCCGTCAACTTCGCCAGTTTATCCAGATGACTGAACAGCTTTTGTCGGAGAAGCGCAAGCCAACACAATAGATGGCATTGCTAACGAAGGAATATTAGAGTATCTGCTTAACAATAAATCTTACTCACCTTGACTTTATCGACAATATTGTTGTATCCTAAAGACAGGAGAAATTATTAATCACAAAACGTGGAGGAACCTAAAATGAGAAAAAGAATAAAAATGTCAGCAGCTCTTGTCGCAGCGATATTTATATCAGCATTCTTTATTTCGTATTCCTCTGCTGCTGAAACTAAAATTGACCCGTCAATACTAAAGATCATTGATGAGATAGTATTGAAGATGCAGCAGGAAACTATGTCTGCAACATACGCTGATATGCCGTTCAAAGATCAGATGCGAGGCAAGATGATGACTCAAAATGCTTCAAAGAATTACATGCAGAGCGTAATTCAGCCGCAGATGATGCAGAAAAACATGGGCGCGGAAAAACTGAAGCTGATGAATCAAATCAGTCAGTTTTGATTTCCCCGTATCGCCAATCTATCCGGAGGAGCATGTCTTCTCCGGCTTTGCTTTTTTAAAAAATTTCATTGAGTCTAAAAAGGCTGCACGGATTTCCCGCACAGCCTTTTTTTTGCTTTGCTTCAGTCAAACAAGCAGCAGCTTATTTGGCGTACTTCGCCTTGAACGCCTCAGAATTTTTCAGTCGTTCAGCCTTGTCAGCTTCGTCTTCCTTGCCAAGGAACCACTTGTGGTTGTCGCTGTTCAGCGTTTCGGTCAGCAGTTTCTCCAGCTCTTCAGCCGCAGCAACCGCTTCCTTATTTGCACTGCCTTTGCCCTCCTCAATCAGTTCCTTCAGCTCAGGAATGTACTTAGCAGCCCAATGCTTGGCCACCTCGTAGGTTCCGTGCCAATGGGTGTAGTCCGGGGCCATCATCGCAGCACCGTGACGAGCGCGGCGACCTTCATGATGCCATATTTCATACCACGTGAAGTCAATTGCTTGAGCAAACTGCACATACTCTTTGCCCTTCATTGCCTTCAGCACTTTGGTTGCGGCAGCATACAGCTTCAGACCCGGCTCGGCAAACTTCTCATGATAGAGCTTCATCAGCTCCTCGTACTGAACAAAGAAGTTGTCGGTAAAGTTGACGTTGTGGCAGGAAATGCAGACCTTCTTCATGTTGCCGCGCCGCTCATCGCCAGTCACCTTGGCAGACTCCAAACCCCAGCCAGCGTCCACGGTGTGCGTCTCTTTGGAGATCGCCGGACGGTTGTTCCACTTGATGCGCAGGCCGACGTTGTGGTTAACGTCCATATCCTTAGTAGCGGACATGTGGCAGGTCGCGCACGTCGGAGCAGCAGAATAATCCTCACCAACAACCCACTTAGAGGAATTCATGTTCATCCGATCTTTGTTGGCCTGATACGCAATGCCGTGCTTGGACTCGTTGTAAATCTCAATCTGAGGATGATCCGGTCCCATGTGGCACTTGCCGCAGTTCTCAGGATTTCTGGCCTGAGCAGCAGAGAAGTTGTGCCGTGAATGGCAGGCCGCGCAGCTGCCCTCGCTGCCGTCCGGGTTGATGCGGCCTATGCCGGTGTTTGGCCAAGTTGCTGGATCGAGCTTGCCGTTCGGGAGCACTTTGACCACATTGCCGTGGCATTGCCAGCAGCCGTTGACCGCTGCGGCAGAAACGCCTTTCGGGAACGCCTCGGTCTTCATGCCCTTGTTGCCTTCAACGACTTCAGCTAAGGTGTTGTCCAAGGAACCCATGATCTGACCAGCCTTAGAATGATGGGAGCCTTCAAACTCCTCCACTTCTTTGGCATGGCAGCGCGAGCAGTCTTTGGGCGAAACAATGACAGAAATATTAAAACCTTTGTGGTCAATTGCATCTGCCTCGCCTTTTTCCGCCTTGTGGCATTCGTAGCAGCCGACATTGGCACCAAAATGCTTGCTTTCGCCCCATTCCTGATACATACCTGTGTTGATATCCTTGTGGCAACCGAGACACTGCTTGGTCTCTTGCGACAGTGCTTTAGGACGACTGTCTTCAGCGGCATAAGCGGTGCCTGCGAGCAGCAACGCGGCACACGACCAAACTACAACCTTCATAATAACTTCCTCCTTCTTTGAAATTTAATAAGTCAGACGGCTGACTTTTCCAAAATTTTTACTACAGGCAGCATTATCACCGAATTTGCAGAAAATGCAACAGCAATTTTTTGCCGGAATTAATAAATATGCCGTCTGGTAAAAATTTTATTCCTGCACCTGTTTGCCTAATGAAAACCTACTGTTGCTTCCGAATACATTTTCCACTAAGGGAGGTGCATCTGCTTGTCCGACGTGGCACTGAGTGCAGAAATGCCAGCGTTTTGAAATGCTTTCTGTCACTTTGCCGTCCCTGTCTTTGTAATGAGTCTTAAATGGTTTAGGTGCGCCAGAACCCTCGATGCCGTGGCAGCCGAGGCAATCGTTTTGTCCGACTTTGACCGTGAATCCCTTGATATCATGTGGAATAACCGGCGGTTGATGAATGAACGTTCGGGATACTTTGGTATCTTTGGTCTTCCAGTCGCCATCCACGGGCGCATCCTCCGGTCCGTCAATGGGATTTTTGCGAAGGGACTTCAAGGTCTCATCAACTACCGTGACATCAACTTGCTGCACTTGTGACCCATCACCTTGCTGTAGTGAATTTGTTTCCTCCTTCTTGGCAGAGGCAAGAGAACAGGAAAGCGCAAGGGCCAGCAGGGAAAGGGTAAACAATGTTTTTTTCATGATAGGACTCCATTAGGATCGTTTGGAAAAAACAAAGACCTCCTGCGGGCAAACATCGATACATCGCCCGCAGTTGAGACAGTTATGCGACAAAATCACATCTGAACTGCCTTTGAGCGCAGGCCGGATAACCTGCGGCTCTGGGCAAACAGCAAAACAATCTGTGCAGTCTGTGCAGCGTTCACGGCGAGCGGCTTTCACCCGTAGCGCGGCGGTAAAGCCGAGCAAGCTGTAGGCCGCTCCGACTGGGCAGAGATGGCCGCACCAGCCATGCCGGAGGACAAAGGCATCGAGGATAAAAATTTCCGCTGCCAGCAGCCAACCAAAGCCCATGCTGAAAAGCAGTCCTCGTTGCAGCATTGTCACCGGATTGAACCATTCCCAGATAATGCTGCCGGTGATAGCAGCGGAGATGATAATCATACCGAGCAGCCAGTAGCGCAGGCTTCTGCTCAGATTGAGGTTTCCTTTGATCTCTAGCCGCCGGTTGAGCCAAGCGGCTGTGTCGGTTATCAGATTGATCGGGCAAACCCAGGCGCAGTACATCCGCCCACCGATCACGGTATAAATAGCCAGCACCACTAACATCCCGACTAAGGCCGCAGCTTCTGGCACATGGCCCGCAGCCAAGGACTGCGCCACGGTCAGCGGGTCAGTGAGCGGTAGGAAGCCAAAGGCGGTGCTAGCAGACAGCGTGCCTTTAATCAGCCATAAACCAGCCAGCGGCCCTAAGAGAAACATCCCTAAGATGCCAAGCTGCGAAGCGCGGCGCAGCAGCAGCCACGTATTGGCCCGCAGCCAGCCCTTTTTCTCAATCGCCTCTTGGCCCGGCGTTCTTTTCTTGCTCATGGCTTTTCCTCCGGTCTGCGGACAGGCAACTGCAAGGCTTCTGGGATCAAAGAATGACCGGCCTTATCCTTTTCCTCCCAGCCCACCCGATAATGGCTCCCCAAGGTTCCTCGCGCTTGGGACAAGGGCAGCACCTTGATCGCTGCGTTTTCCAGCACACAAGACCGCTCGCACTTGCCGCAGCCGGTGCAGTGCTTAGAATGCACTGTCGGGATGAAGCGGGCATGAACTCCAGTTCGTTGATTCACCTGCATTTCCAAAGTAAGCGCCTTGTCAATCACCGGGCAGTTGCGGTAGCAGACATCGCAGCGCAGACCAAGGCAGTTGAGGCAGTTTTCCTGATCCACCAGCACAGCCAGCCCCATTTTGGCCTCATTGATAGAGGCCAAGTTTTTGTTCAATGCGCCGGAAGGACAGGCTTTCACACAGGGCATGTCCTCGCACATCCGGCAAGGGCTGATTCGGGGAATGAAATACGGCGTACCAGGGGCGATATCTCCGCCGAATTCAGCTAACCGTAGGGTTGGCACTGCTGTTTCCAAGGGCGCGTTTTCGCCCAGTTCCGCGAGCTGCGAGATAGATTCCCCCAACTGAGGAGCTGGAGCCGCTGGCGATGCTGTTGTACGGCTTTTATCCTGCCGGAGATTTTCTGCGCAAGCCCGCACGCACTGACCACAACGCAGGCAGGCTGCAAGGAATTTTTCCTCTGGCAAGGCACCGGGCGGCCTGATTGCATAGGGCGGCAGAGCGTTGGCGGAACGCTGATGCCCAGCCAAACCCACAGCCAGTACCAACGCTCCCGCTGCTGCCGGGATAGTCTCGGTCAGAAAACGCCGCCGCGATGGCGACTGTTCCTGTTTTTTATCGTCAGAGTCCACAGTCGGCCTCTTAGGCTTTGGTTACTTTGACCGCGCACTTTTTGAAGTCCGTTTGTTTGGAGATTGGACATGTTGCATCCAAGGTCAGCTTGTTGACTAACCGTCCTTCGTCAAACCAAGCAATGGAGATCAATCCCTGTGGCGGTTTATTGCGGCCCTGAGTCTCCACCGAGCAGGTAACTTCACCTCGACGAGAAGCAATCTTAGCTAACTCGCCGCGCTTCAGTCCCCGGCTTTTCGCATCTTCTGGGTGCATGAAAACCACCGCGTCTGGCACGGCCCGGTACAATTCCGGCACCCGGCGGGTCATCGAGCCAGAATGCCAATGCTCCAGAACGCGGCCCGTACAAAGCCAGAGGTCGTATTCTTTATCCGGCATTTCTGGCGGCGGCTCGTAAGGCAGAGCAAAGATCACCGCCTTGCCGTCCTTGTGGCCGTAAAAACGGATATCCTCGCCTTTTTTGACATACGGATCATAGCCTTCCCGGAAACGCCAGAGAGTTTCCTTGTTATCAACCACTGGCCAGCGCAGGCCCCGTGCCTGATGGTACAAGTCAAACGGAGCGAGATCATGACCATGATGGCGACCAAACTCGGCATATTCCTCAAACAGACCCTTTTGCAGATAGAAGCCGAAATGGTTCGACTCATCGTTGTCATGGCCTTTTTGCAGCTCGCTCAGGGGGAATTTGTTCACCTGACCGTTGGCATACAGCACCTCAAAGAGCGTCTTGCCCTTGTATTCCGGGTTCTTGTCTAAAAGTGCCTTGGGCCAGACCTCATCGGTCTTGAAGCGTTTCGAGAACTCAACGATCTGCCAGAGGTCGCTTTTCGACTCGCCCGGTGCCTTGACCTGCTGACGAAAGAATTGCGTCCGCCGCTCCGCATTGCCCCAAGCCCCTTCCTTTTCAACCCACATCGCGGTGGGTAAAATCAGATCGGCGGCAAGGGCGGTCACAGTCGGGTAAGGGTCAGAAACGATGATGAAGTTATTAGGATTGCGGAAGCCGGGGTACGTCTCGTCGTTCAGGTTGGCTGCAGCCTGCATGTTGTTGTTGCACATCACCCAATAGACATTCAGCTTGCTGTCTTTCAACATCCGACTCTGCATGACCGCATGAAAGCCGGGTTTGTCCGGGATTGCGCCAGCGGGCAGCTTCCAGATTTTCTCTGCCTTCTCACGGTGTTCTGGATTGGCAACCTGCATGTCCGCAGGCAAACGATGGGAGAAGGTGCCAACCTCGCGGGCCGTACCGCAGGCTGAAGGTTGTCCGGTGAGCGAGAAAGGGCCAGAGCCAGGCGTAGAGATTTTGCCAGTCAACAAGTGGAGATTGTTGCCCATGTTGTTGACCCAAGTGCCGCGTGTATGCTGGTTAAAGCCCATCGTCCAGAACGAGACCACCTTGATGTTCGGATCAGCGTACAACTCGGCCAGTGCTTCTAAATCTTTCTTCGGCACACCAGACATCTCATGCGCCTTGTCCAAGGTGTATTCGGAGACAAACTTGGCAAAGTCTTCAAAACTACAATCCTTAGCATCATTGGCAGTGGCAGCATTCTTGGCTGCTTTTTCTTTCGGATGATCAGGCCGCAGACCGTAGCCAATGTCAGTAGTGCCGATCTTGAAATTGACATGCTTGCTGATGAAATCCTGATTCACCTTGCCGTTCTGAATTATGTAATTGGCAATATAGTTGAGAATCACCATATCGCTTTGCGGCTTAAAGATGATGGGCAAATCAGCCAGATCAAAGCTGCGATGTTCATAAACCGACATCACCGCTACCTTGACATGATTGGCTGTCAGGCGGCGATTAGTGATCCGCGACCAGAGAATCGGGTGCATCTCGGCCATGTTGGAACCCCAGAGAACAAAGGCATCAGCCTGCTCAATGTCATCATAACAGCCCATCGGCTCATCAATGCCAAAGGAGCGCATGAAACCGGCAACGGCAGAAGCCATGCAGTGGCGGGCGTTCGGGTCAAGATTGTTGGTCAGAAAGCCTGCCTTATACAGTTTGGCGGCAGCATAGCCCTCCCAGATTGTCCATTGCCCAGAACCAAACATGCCGACTGAGGTTGGCCCGTTCTTCTGGATGGCAGTCTTGAACTTTTCCTCCATAATCGAGAAGGCTTCTTCCCAAGAAACTGGGGTGAACTCGCCGTTCTTGTCGTACTTGCCGTTCTTTTTGCGCAGCAAGGGCCGGGTTAGCCGGTCTTTGCCGTACATAATCTTGGAGAGAAAATAGCCTTTGATGCAGTTCAGACCCCGGTTGACCGGCGCGTCTGGGTCTCCTTGGGTGGCCACTACTTTGCCGTCTTTGGTGCCAACCAAGACACCGCAGCCGGTGCCGCAAAAGCGGCAGGGCGATTTGTCCCATTTGATACCGCTGTCATCGTCCTTTTGCGCCAAAGCCTCTGTAGCCGGGAGATGTACGCCAACGACTGCCGCAGCAGCGGCGGCAGCATTGGCCCGGATAAAATCACGTCGAGTCAGTTTCATAGGTCTCCTCCTATTTTGTGCAGTTGCGATGAATTCTCATTCATCACAGTAATTATAGATCATCGCCGCAGACAGCACGCCCGGCAGGTTCTGCACCTGCATCAGGGTTTCTGCTGGAGCTGTCTCCGGGGTATCCTCGATGGTAATCACCATTCTGCCGTCGTCTTGGGTCGCATGAACCTCAACGCCAGCCAAGGATGCTATCTGTTCCTGCAAGGCCGCAGCATTTTCAGGAAGGGCGTGAACTACGATGCCGGAAATATTCATGCTCTTGCTCCTTCTTGGTAGCGGTCAGGCCACTCATTGCCCTGATGGAAATAAGGGCCGCTGTTCTGCATTGATCCGAGATAGCTATAAATCATGTCCGCAGACAACACGTCCGGCAGGCTTTGTACTCGTTGCAGCATCTCTGCCGGTGCGGTTTCCAGCGCATCTTCAACACTGATCACCATTTTGCCGTCTTCCCTAATCGTGTGAATCTCCACACCGGCAAGGTCGGCCAGCAGCCCGCGCAGAGCCACCGGGCAGGCAGGGTGGATATGGACAACAATGCCGGATAGATTCATTTCATTCACCATCGTTGATGGGTACCAAGGAAATTGCGCCAACCGGACAGGGCCGACAACAGGCCCCGCAGCCGTTGCAGTGTTCAGCAGCAATTTGAGGTAACTGTCCTTCTATCTGCGGTAAGCGGATTGCTCCCGTTTCGCACTGTTCGACACAGGTAAGACAGAGCATCTGGCTGCGAAGTAAGCATGTTTCAGCAATACGGACACGAAGATGCCACGGTGCTTGTTCTGGGTCGAACTGCAAGGCCCCGGTTGGACAACTCCGGGCGCAGTCACCGCAGAAGGTGCATGAGCCTTGGGTGAAATCAACTGCCGGGAAGCCCTCTTCACTCACTACAATGATTCTGTTGCCGCAGGCAGCAACACAGTTCCCGCAGCCGTCGCAAAGAGCGCGGAACTCTTTGCCAGACCAAGGTGGATAAAGCGGCATCGTCTTTTGCTGCACAGTGCTGGTCTCTTCCTTGAGAAGATATTCAAAACACTTGTTGGCGAAAAACGATGTAAGGCTCATTTTTTACCTCCCTCCGGGCGTACAATCAGGAGAAGGAGAAGGAGAAGGAATTCTCTCCGTTATGTCTGTAGGTTGCAACATAATACCACCTGCTTTCAAATTTGAAAGCCTTGCCGCAATTTTGTGACACTCAAACCCTTTTATGCAAAAAAGCACAGAATGTCAAATAGTTTTTCAGCACTCCCCTCTGTTGTTTTCTCTTGCAGATTAAAGAGAGATGAGGTTATAGGAATATAATACTTGCCCAACACGACTCATTCCTTGATCTACGTCAAGAAAGAGAAAAAACACATGACCAGCAAAGAAAGAATCTTAGCCGACTCTGTCCTTTTCCAAGGAATCTCTGAGCCACTGCTGCACCAGTTAGCCGCAATTGCCCAAGAAAAGCAGTTTAATCGGGGCGAGACGATCTTTCTGGAAGGAAGTCCCAGCAGTGGTTTTTATGTGGTGGCGCAAGGACAGGTCAAGATTATCAAGATGGCCTTGGACGGTAGAGAGCAGATCATTTATGCGCTCGGCGCAGGTGAGCCGTTTGGCTTGGCTCCGATCTTTCACGGCCAGCACTTTCCAGCCAGCGCGGTCTGCATGATCGCCTCTACAGTGTATTTCTTCAAAAAGCAGGACGTTATTGCTCTGATCGCTGCTCATCCTGATTTAGCCTTAGCAGTGATTGCCCTGCTGTCACTGCGGCTGCGGCGTTTTGCTACCAAGATTGAAAGCCTGTCGCTGAAAGAGGTGCCAATGCGGTTGGCCACGCATTTAGTGTATCTTGCTGAAGAACAGGGAAAAAGCGATCAGGTGACGCTGGATATGCCCAAGAAGCAGCTTGCTAATTTGCTCGGCACCAGTGCAGAAACGTTGTCGAGAATCTTTGCCGAGATGAGCGCAGCAGGGCTGATCCGGGTGGACGGCAAGAAGGTTGCGTTGCTCTGCTATGAGGGCTTGAAAAGAAAAAGCGGCTGAACGAGCAAGCCGTCTCCGTCTCGCGCTCGACAAAAACGCCGCCATCCCACCTTATTGTCGCATTCCTAACAAAACAGTTCCCGCTCCACCAGCAGCAGTTCTCGCAGCCTTCCCCTGAGTAGTCTCTTTAATTGATTAGTATTGCGGATGATATTTTCTCGCATACATTCTGGCACGCCCTTTGCTTTACTCAAGGCAAAGAACATGCAGCTCTGACACGGAGCATTCCGCGACATCATAGAGACACGACACACGAGGAGAACGCGATGAGAAAGGTGGCAATCTACGGCAAGGGCGGCATTGGTAAATCTACAACCACCCAGAACACGGTGGCTGGACTGGTGGAGATGGGCAGGAAGGTGATGGTTGTGGGCTGTGATCCCAAGGCCGATTCTACCCGCTTGCTGCTGGGCGGGCTGGCGCAGAAGTCGGTGCTCGACACCCTGCGCGAGGAAGGCGAGGACGTTGATCTGGAGGATATCCGCAAGAAGGGCTACGGCGGCACGTGGTGCGTGGAGTCAGGCGGGCCAGAGCCGGGCGTGGGCTGCGCCGGACGCGGTATCATCACCTCGATCAATATGCTGGAGTCGCTGGGTGCATACGAGGAGAAAGAGGGCTTGGATTACGCTTTCTATGACGTACTTGGTGACGTAGTGTGCGGTGGCTTTGCCATGCCTATCCGCGACGGCAAGGCCGAGGAGATCTACATCGTGGTGTCGGGCGAGATGATGGCCATGTACGCCGCCAACAACATCTCCAAAGGCATTATGAAGTTTGCCCAGACAGGTGCGGTGCGCCTCGGCGGACTGATTTGCAACTCCCGCGCGGTGGATAATGAGAAGGAGATGATTCAGAAGTTTGCCGAGAAGCTGGGCACCCACATGATTTGGTTTGTGCCGCGTGACAACGACGTGCAGCGTGCCGAGATCAACCGTAAGACCGTCATCGAATGGAAGCCGGATGCCCCGCAGGCCGATATGTACCGGGGATTGGCGAAGGCGATTGACGGCAACACCAAGTTCGTCATTCCTAAGCCCTTGGAGATCGAGGAGCTGGAAAAGCTGCTGATGGATTACGGCCTGCTGAATTGATGCGGCGCACGCGGTAGGGGCA
>JAGIXO010000037.1 GCA_026122915.1 Candidatus Electronema nielsenii
AACGAGATCGGCCAGCTTGTGCGAAGCCTGGGTCAGCGACTCAGTGGCGGCCTTGATCGCCTCCGCGTCCTCGCTGTCCATCGCCTTCTTCACCTTGCTGATCTCGTTTTCCACGTTGCCCTTGGTCGAGGCATCCACCTTGTCGCCCAAATCCTTCAGGCTCTTCTCGGCCATGTGGACCATCGAGTCCGCATGATTGCGGGCCTCGATCACCGCCTTGCGTTTTTTGTCCTCGTCCGCGTGCAGCTCCGCGTCCTTCTTCATCTTCTCAATCTCCGCCTCGGTCAGGCCGGATGAAGCGGTGATGCGGATGGACTGCTCCTTGTTCGTGCCCAAGTCTTTGGCGGACACATGCAGGATGCCGTTCGCGTCGAGGTCAAAGGTGACTTCGATCTGCGGCACGCCGCGCGGCGCAGGCGGAATGTCATTCAGCTCGAAGCGGCCAATGGTCTTGTTGTTCGCAGCCATCTCCCGCTCGCCCTGAAGCACGTGGATGGACACCGCAGGCTGGCTGTCCGCAGCGGTGGAGAAGACCTGGCTCTTCTTGGTCGGCACCGTGGTGTTCTTCTCAATCAGCTTGGTCATCACGCCGCCGAGGGTCTCAATGCCCAAGGACAGCGGGGTGACATCCAGCAGCAGCACGTCCTTCACATCGCCCTTGAGCACGCCGCCTTGAATCGCCGCGCCGACTGCAACCACTTCGTCCGGGTTCACGCCCTTGTGCGGCTCTTTGCCGAAGATCGCCTTCACTTTCTCCTGCACTTTCGGCATCCGGGTCATGCCGCCGACCAGAATCACTTCATCAATCTTGGACGGATCGAGTCCGGCATCCTTGAGCGCGGTGCGGCACGGCCCTTCGCAACGGTCAATCAGATCAGCAACCAAGGCTTCCAGCTTGGCGCGGGACATCTTGATGTTGAGATGCTTCGGCCCAGTAGCATCAGCGGTGATGAAGGGCAGGTTGATGTCGGTCTCCAAAGAGGAGGACAGCTCTTTCTTCGCCTTCTCCGCCTCTTCCTTGAGCCGCTGAAGGGCCATTTTGTCGGTGCGCAGATCAATGCCGTTCTCACGCTTGAACTCGTCGGCCAGCCAGTTGACAATGCGCATGTCAAAGTCTTCGCCGCCGAGGAATGTGTCGCCGTTGGTGGACTTGACCTCGAACACGCCGTCGCCGATTTCCAAGATGGACACGTCAAAGGTGCCGCCGCCAAGGTCAAAGACCGCCACGGTCTCTTCACCCTTCTTGTCCAAACCGTAGGCGAGCGCAGCTGCGGTCGGCTCGTTGATGATCCGCTGCACGTTGAGGCCGGCAATCTTGCCTGCATCCTTGGTGGCCTGCCGCTGGGCATCGTTGAAGTAGGCCGGCACCGTGACTACGGCCTCTGTCACCGTCTCGCCGAGATACTCCTCGGCAGTCTTTTTCATCTTGCCAAGAATCATCGCGGAAATCTCAGCCGCAGAGTAGTTTTTGCCCTCCACCTTCACCATCGCGTCGCCGTTCGGGCCTTCGACAATGGTGAAGGGACTAAGCTGGATGGACTTCTTCACCTCTGGGTCAGAGAACTTGCGCCCAATCAGGCGTTTGATGGCAAACAATGTGCGGGTGGGGTTGGTGACGGCCTGCCGCTTGGCGATCTGGCCGACTAACCGCTCGCCGCTGTCGGGGAAAGCGACGATGGACGGGGTGGTGCGGTTGCCTTCGCTGTTCTCGATCACCTTGGGGTCGCCGCCTTCCATGATAGCCACGCACGAGTTGGTGGTGCCGAGGTCAATGCCGATGATTTTAGCCATGATATATCTCCTTCAATATGTTGTCGTCTGTTTCAATCCACGCCCCCGCGAGGGGGGCGACTTCAAAGCTGCCTGCCGCTCTCTACAATGTGCATGAAAATACCGCTGTCAAGGGGACTTGTTCAGCGGCAGCAAGAATTCCGAGCAGGCTATTCTGTTTTCGCCGGGCCACTGGACACCACCACCTGCGCGTGGCGCAGCACCTTGTCCTTGAAGGCATAGCCCTTGGCAAACTCCTTCACCACGTGGTTGGCCGGGAGTTCCTCGCTGGCCTCCATCGTCAGCGCGTCCATCTGGTCGGGATTAAAGGGCTGGCCAACCGAGGAAACTGGCGTTACGCCGCAGCGTTCGAGCATGGTGTCCAAGCCCTTCTTCGTCAGCTCCACGCCTGCTAAAAGCGCGGCCAGCGTCTGCTCGGCATCGCCGCCCTCAACCTTGCCCTGCTCAATGGCCCGCTCAAGATTATCCGCTGTATTCAGCAGATCACGCAGGATGTTCTCGCCCGCGTACTTGAGCAGCTTCTCCTTGTCACGCTCCATCCGCTTGCGTGAGTTCTCGGCCTCAGCAGCAAAGCGCGTCACCTGATCTAACTTGGCGCGGGTTTCCTCCAGCTCCTTCATCAGGCTCGCCTCAGCGGAAACCTCTTCCACTAATTCAGCCGACTCAGCAGGCTGGGCCAAGCTCTCCTCAGTCATTTCGTTTTTGTTCTCTTCAGCCACGTATATTCTCCCTCGTTTGAGCGGTTGTTATGTATGATCGGGGGCACAGCGAATTTACGGCAAGAGTAAGCACGGGGAGGGAGGCTGTCAAGGGAGGGGTTACTGCCACGGCAAGACACTTTGGTGGTTTTTCTAAACCACCAAAGTGGGAAGGCGGAAGTCTCAAGCTGAGGCCACGTACAGTCGAATGGAATCAGCGATGGTGTTGAAGATGCGGGTGAAGGTTTCCTCGTCGCGCTCCAGCAAGGTGATACGGAAGCCTTGCAAGGTGGTGGCAAAAGATGAGAGCGGCACCACACAAATGCCGGTCGAGCCAAGCAGGTAATAGACAAAGCGTTTGTCCGGTTCCACACCAGAGCCGCTGACCATCTTTTCTACCGTGGTACGCACCTCGTCCTTGACGATAGGCAGGCTCTGCTTGTGATTGAGCAAACCGTGTTCAAAGACCACGCTCATGTAAAACGCGCCGTTGGTACGATTGACTAACACGCCTTTCAATTCCTTGAGGATGTTATAGGCGATGTTGGAGTAGCGCTCGTAGCGACGGATACGCTCGTTGAGATACTTGGGATATTCTGGGTGCGTCACTACCTTAGGCAACACGAGCTGCGGTAGGGTGGTGGAGCAGACCTCCATCATTTTAGCATTGAGGATGGACTTCGTATATTTCTCGAACATCGGGTCGTTATGGCCGTTATACACCTCGATCCAACCACAGCGACCACCCGGCCACGGCATTTCTTTCGACATACCTCTCATGCAGAGCGCAGGCACTCGCGTACCGATCACTGTGGCCAACGGTACCGCCTTGGTGCCGTTATAGACCATGTTCTGATACACTTCGTCACAGACGATAAAGAGGTCGTAGCGTTCAGCAATGTCAACAATCGCCCGCAGAATGCGTTCAGGATACACCGCGCCCGTGGGGTTGTCTGGGTTGATCACCAAGATACCCGCAATCGCTGGGTTATACTTGATGTTATTCTCCAGATCATCCAAGTCCGGGTACCAGTTGTGGTTCGGATCAAGGATGTAGGTCAGTGGGCGGTCGCCTGCATGAGCCGCTTCAGCCGAGGAATGGGTGGAGTAGCTGGGCGTGGGTACGACCACTCTGGCCGTGGGCTTGAGTAAGCCAAAGACCTTGGAGATTGCGTCGCCGAGACCGTTGAAGAAAAGGATATCCTCAGCAGTGATCTGCGCTCCGCCAAGGGCGTTGGTCTGCTCGGCAAGAAACTGCCGAGTAGCTAACACACCTCTGGTTGGTGAATAGCCGTAGCTGGCATTGTCACAGGCAGCAGCAGCAACGATGTCTTTCATCCACGTTGGAATCTGCTCACCCTTGGCTATGGGATCACCGATGTTCTCCCAGTTCACCTTCACGCCTAAGGCCTGGAGCTGATTGCCAACATTGACGATGTTGCGAATCTCGTAGGTGAGTTCGCCCGCTCCGATATGCAGAATATCCGTTCGCATGGACAGTCTCTCTTTTTCGTTTAAGTTGCACGTTCAGACGACAAGAAGATGCCCTTCTTCTCTCTGAAAGCTCAAGTCATTACCACAGTCGGAGAACTACGTCAACTGCCTGATGAATGAAATGTATCCGGGATGTACTGGGAAGGGGGTGTTGCTCAGGACTTGCTACTGTCAAGCCCGTATTTCTTGAGCTTGTTCAGCAGAGTCTTCCGAGTGATAGCAAGACGACGGGCCGCCTCGCTCTTGTTGCCGCCGGTTTCCTCAAGGGTTCTGGTAATCAGATGAAGTTCCGCTTCTTTGAGCGTACCCTGCGGCAGGTCTTCTTCCGACTCATGCGACAGATTCATACTGACCCAACGCTGCACGGCTAAGGGTAAACCGTCCACATTCAAGTATTCTCCACGAGTCAGGATCACGCAGCGTTCAATTGCGTTCTCTAACTCGCGCACGTTACCCGGCCAAGGATAGCGAGTCAAGACATCCATGCACTTAGGGGTGAGACCCCTGACCTTTCGTTTATTCCGCTTGGCACAGCGACGGATGAAGAAGTCGGTCAACAGAGGTATGTCACTTCTGCGCTCTTGAAGGGAAGGTACGTCCAGCGTGACTACGTTCAGGCGATAATAAAGGTCTTCCCGAAAGCGGCCTTCTTGCACTTCCATCTCCAAGTCGCGGTTGGTAGCAGTGACAATGCGGACATCTATACTGATGATATCCTGCCCACCCACCCGCTGCACTTCATGCTCTTGGAGTACCCGCAGCAGCTTGGCCTGCATAGCTGGGGTCGTCTCGCCGATCTCATCAAGAAAAAGCGTACCGTGCTGGGCCTGAACAAAACACCCCTCGCGGCGGCGGTCGGCACCGGTAAAGGCACCCTTTTCATGGCCGAACAGCTCAGACTCCAGTAGATTCTCAGACAGTGCTGCGCAGTTCACCTTGATAAAGGGGCCGTCCTTGCGCAGGCTTTTGTAATGAAGAGCGGAAGCAACCAGTTCCTTGCCCGTACCTGAATCGCCACTGATCAGCACCGTTGCTTCGGTAGGCGCAACCTGAAGAATCATCTCCCACAAAGCCTGCATGGGCGGGGAGGTGCCGATAATCCTGCCGTCTTCGTCAAGGGGCTGGCCGCCGTGCGGTTCTGGCTCATCAGGTGGCTGCCGGTGACTCATGGCGATTTTTGCGGTCTCATGAAGGCGTTCTTTATTGACCGGCTTGGTTAGATAATCGTGCGCACCCAGCTTAATCGCCTCAACCGCTGTCTCAATAAACGAATTTCCGGTCAGTATCACCACCGGAATGGCCGGGTTAATGGCGCGAATCTCCAATAGTGCCTTCAGACCGTTCATATTCTTCATGCAGACATCCATCAGCACGAGATCAAACGGCCCGCCACGCACCTCATCTACAGCGGTCTCGCCATCATCCGCCTCCACACACAGCCAGCCCCAATTTTCGAGGATAGCACGAAGCAAGTGCCGTTGCGTCTCTTCATCATCTACGATTAAAACTTTTGCTGTTTTCGTCTTCATTCCGTCTACCCGCCCCTGCTGTTTTCGCACAGGCTGCCCTCAAAACAGTGCCAAGGCAGGCAGTGCTGCGCCTGCTGCTCTCGCCATTCATCTTACAAGATAGAGTAGGTGGAAAACAATGCGCTGTCCATAAAAAACTGTGGAAAACAGCTTCACGGTACGGGTGTAACCGTCCTTTTCTCAAAGGCCATCTCACCCGTTTGCATCCATTTGGCGAACTCCTCTGCCTCCAGCTCGCTGTAGGTATGCTGATCAAAAAGGTAGTCAGCCATCTGATAATAGCTGATTGCTTCCTCTTCATTCTCTTTGGGCAAGGAGCTGCGCTGCCGCAAAGTTGAATCAGCAGCAACATCATAGAAGGTTTTGACCTGTTTCGGGGCAAGCACCGTCATTTTTCCGTCCTCTATATAGCCGACCTTCTGATAGTTCCCCAGCAAGGCATGGGCGGCGGACGGTTTGATCTTGCGGATATCATGACCGAAGAAGCGGCTGGGGTAGGTCCAGTTCAGCAAACCAAGCAGAGTAGGTGCATAATCCATCTGGCTCATCAAGGTGGACACCTTGCCGGGAGCGACTTGGCCGCCTGGTGCATAGATCAGCAGGGGGATATGATACTTATCGACCGGCAGCTCGGTCTTGCCTGCGCTGGAGGCGCAGTGATCAGCGACAATCACAAAGACCGTATTTTTGAACCACGGCTTTGTTGAGGCATTGCGGATGAACTCGCCAATGGCATGATCTGTGTATTTGACCCCGCCCTTCCGTCCTGATACCTGCGAGGGCAGATCAATCTGTCCGTCCGGGAAGGTGAAAGGCCGGTGATTGGAGGTGGTCATCAGGAAGAAATGGAACGGTTTATCCGCAGCAGCAGCCTTGTCCGCTTCTGCCAACGTCCAGCTGTACAGATTCTGATCGCAGGCACCCCAGATGTTGGCAAAGGTAATCTGATTTGCCTTGACACTGCTACGGTCAACAACACGATAGCCGTTCTCGCTGAAGAAGGAGTTCATGTTGTCAAAGTAGCCGAAGCCGCCGTAGATAAAGGCGGTGTCGTAGCCCTTGGCGCGGAGTACGGAACCCAGCGAGAACAGCTTCTCGTTATGCGGCCTTCGCACCACCGAGCTGCCCGGTGTGGGCGGCAGCGATAGGGCCAGCGACTCCATGCCTCGTACCGTGCGAGTGCCAGTCGCGTAAAGCTGCGTGAAAATCAGGCTCTTCTGAGCCAGCGCGTCAAGGTTAGGGGTAAGATCAGACTGAGGATTCCACGCGCCTATATACTCCGCGCTCAGGCTCTCTACAGTGATCTGAATGATGTTCGGATGCTGCTCCTGTCCTTCATTGCGGACAAAGCGCAGGGTATCGAACTCCTTCGGTTTCAGCAGCACAGAGCCGTCCTCAGTCAGCTCTTTCTGAAGCACAGACAGGGCGGTCTGCTTGGGCAATGAGGCGTAGAACCGCTCGTAATCAAGCTCATTCTCAAAGAAGGCGGCAAAGAGCGACCACGTACCGTTTTGCGCCAGCTCACGGTTGAAATTGTTGGCGAACGAGGGCAGCCAGTCCAAACGCACCGCTGTGCCGAGCAGCAGGGCAGCAGTTAGCCACAAGGCTCCGTTCCGCAGACGGCAGCGAAACGGCTCATGCTCGCTATCAAGCCAGATTCTCGGCAGGCCAGTCCGCCAGATCAGCCAGAACAGCAGCACAGCAACTGCCAGCAAGCCACCAAGGATGGCAGGCATGGGATACGACTCGCGGATATTGCCCAGTACCTCGTTTGTATAAATCAGGTAATCCACCGCAATGAAGTTAAAGCGGGTGCTGAACTCATCCCAGAAGAACCACTCCGCTGCCGCCCCAAAGAGGAGTACCAAGAGGACAGCGCAGCAGATGATGCCCGCAATCACCCTTGCCCAGTGCTTCTTGAAGAAACCAGCTGGTAGTAAAGTCAGCACCACAATCAGCGGCAGCGATATCCATGCACCAGTGGCAAGATCAAAGAGCAGCCCCCAGCCAGCTGCGGCCAGTAGACTGATATCCCAAGCAACATCTGCGCGAGCTTGACAGAGGAGCGCAACGCGGGTGGCAAAGGAAAGGCAGAGATACACAAGGAGGAAGATCAGCACGCCTCCGTATCGGCAGGAGAGCCAAGAGCGGATGCGGTCGGCAGGTGTTTTCTGTATCTGCATAAAGAGTGCTCGGTGGTTGAGGTGATGTCCCACCAAGCCTGCATGGGCGGAGAGGTGCCGATAATCCTGCTGTGCGCACCCAGTTTGATTCAGTCGGCGACTTCCGGCTTCACAGTGTCATCAAGAACCTACCTATCTCCTCGGTAGTCAGCACCTGATCAGCGTGTACACAAAGTAGGGCAGAACGCGGCATTTCTGGGAACTGGGCGGTCTCAGGTCGCTGCACCAAGGTCAGGCCACCACAGTCCTTGATTCGTTTCAAACCGAGTGCGCCGTCGCTGTTGGCACCGGTAAGAACAACTCCAGCCAAGGCAGTGCCATAGACATCGGCCGCGCTCTCAAACAGCACATCAATCGAAGGACGACAGAAGTTGACCTTCTCCTCCACCGACAAGGAAAAGGTCTCATCGTGCTCAATCAACAAGTGGTAGTCAGGAGGAGCTACATAGACATTGCCGGGCAATATCTTCTCTCTCTCAGACGCTTCCTGTACCTTGAGATGGGTGCTGCTGCTGTAAAAGCGAAACAGGTATTCGCCCTGTTCGCGGTGCAGATGCTGAACAATGATCAGTGGCAACCGAAAGCTCGTACCTAACTGGGCCAGCAGCGTCGCCACGGCCTGCATTCCACCTGCGGAGCAACCTGCAACCACAGCCCGGTACTTCTTCATCGCGTGCGTCCTTCTCCGGCTTCCAGTACCCGCTTGCGGTAGATTCTATTCTTGCTGTCGATCTCGTCATGGCGACCATCACCGCAGGAGAAGCGCAGGCTTTCCTTGGTGCCGAGACAGAGGAAACCACCTCGGATCAGACTGCTGTCTAAGAGACGCAGCACCCGGTCTTTCAGTTCCCGATCAAAGTAGATCATCACATTGCGGCAAAGAATAAGGTGCATCTCGGCAAAGACGTGATCAGAGACTAAGTTATGATTAGCAAAGGTGATGCTCTTCTTCAGTTCTCGGTTCATGACGATGTGGTCATGCGAGGCGTGATAATATCTGCTGAACGAGTCGTGCGGCCCGCTCTTTTGATAGTTCTCGGTGTATTCTCGTACTTGCCGGAGCGGATAGATGCCCTCTTTCGCCACCGCTAATGCTTGGTCGTTGATGTCGGTAGCATAAATAGTTGAGTGAGCAGCTAATCCTTCCTCTTTGAGCAGAATAGCCAAGGAATAGGCTTCCTCGCCGCAAGCACAGCCTGCTACCCAGACTCGGATAAAGGGGTACGTTTTGAGCAGTGGCACCACGTTCTCCCTCAGCGAGCGGAAGAACTCTGGGTCACGAAACATGCCGGACACGGTGATAGAGAAGGCAAAAAGCAGCTCTTGGAAGAAGGCAGGTTCATGCAGCAGCTTGGGGATCAACTCGCCTACCGAGGCAATGCCGCTCTGCTCCAGCAGGAGTCGCAGCCGCCGTACCACGCTGGCCCGCGCATAGCTGCGGAAGTCGTAGCCATAACGGCGGAAGACTGCTTCTAACAGCAGATCGATCTCGATAGCCTCCAGCTCGCCTGAAGTCATCGCCCATCCCTTGCCGAGCCACAGGTACGAGAGTACCTTCTCGTTGAGTACGAGAGTACCTTCTCGTTGAGTACGAGAGTACCTTCTCGTTGGGTATGGGAATACCTGCCCGTTGGGTATGAGAATACCTTTCCGTTAGGTATGAGAATACCTCGCCAGGAACTATTCTGGTACCTTGGTACCAACCACTCTGGTGATTGACCGACAGGCTCTTTTCTTGTTATCAGCATGAATGCCTTGGCTATCTATCTGTACAACCAAACTCGCATCATCGACAGCAACCGCTCTAAGTCAATCGGCTTGGCAAGGTAGTCGCTGGCTCCGGCCTCAATACACTTCTCCCGGTCTTCCTTCATTGCCTTGGCAGTCAGAGCAATCACCGGCAGATCGCGGAACTCACGCTGCGCCCTGATCTTGCGGGTGGCCTCGTAGCCGTCCATCTCTGGCATCATGATGTCCATCAGCACCAAATCAATCCGCCCGTCTTCAGCTAAAGCCTTCAGGGCTTTCTTCCCATCTTCAGCGATGATTACTTCCATGCCTTTATCCTCTAAGATACCAGAGAGGGCAAAGACATTACGCATGTCATCATCAACCAAAAGGATACGCTTGCCCTTGAAGATGTTCTCTTGATCGTACAATCCGGTAATGATCTCCTGCTTCTTGTCTGGCATTTGCTCAACCACCCGATGCAGGAAGAGCGAGGTCTCATCTAAAAGCCGTTCGCGGGAGCGGGCATTCTTAATGATGATCGATTCTGCATACTTGTTCAGCTCTTTCTCCTCGTCGCGGCTCAATTCTCTACCAGTGTAGATGATCACTGGCGGCACCCTGAGACCTTGCTCGGCGACTAACTTGCGCAGCAGCTCAATGCCGTTGCAATCGGGTAAGCCTAAGTCTAAGACCATGCAGTCGAACTGCTGGCTGTGCAGCAACTCATGGGCTTCTGCACCGGTTTTTGCCTCCTCAATCACGGTGTCCTCGCTGCCAACCAGCTCAACTAAAGCGGCTCGCAGGACATTGTCATCCTCCACCACCAAGAGTCGCTTGACCTTGCTGCTACTGATTGACTCAAAGCGGGCCAGTGCCTCAGCGATCTGTTCCTGATCTACTGGCTTAGTGAAGAAGCCCACCGCACCCTGCCGGAAGGCTTCTCGACTGCCTTCCTCCACTGACATCATATGTACCGGGATGTGCCGGGTGCCGGGATTGGTCTTCAGACTGGTTAGCACAGTCCAGCCGTCAATGCCGGGCAGCTTGATGTCAAGGATAACGCCAGTGGGCTGATGCCGCTCGGCCAGCTGAAGTCCCTCTTCACCGGTCTCGGCAGCCAAGACTTTGAAGCTGCGCTGACGACATTGATCCATGAGAATCTTGGCGAACTTGCGGTCATCCTCAATGATCAGGATACTGCGCGTCTCAGCAGTTAAGTGGTCGCGGTCGTCAGTAGGTATCTCCTGCGGCGGCTGCGGTCTGGGTGGTAACGAGAAGGCAGCAGGCCGAGGCGGTGCGGTCGGTGTTCTCTCCTTTTCGTCTGGGGTCTCAGGACAGCTCAGGGGCAGATAAAGAGTGAAGACTGAGCCTTTGCCCGGCTCGCTGATGAGTTGAATCTCACCGCCCAGCAACGCAGCTAACTCCCGCGAGATAGACAAGCCAAGGCCAGTACCGCCGTACTTGCGGCCTGTGGAGCCGTCTGCCTGCTGGAAAGCCTCAAAGATGATCTTCTGCTTATCTTGCGGGATACCGATGCCGGTATCAGCCACGCTGATGGCAATACTCTCGTCAGCCAGCAAACCCTCACGGCGAAGGCGGGTATTCTTTGGCGGTTGAGTGAAAGCCAGCCTAACGCTGCCTGTTTCAGTGAACTTGATGCTGTTGCCGATGAAGTTCTTCACAATCTGCTCGATTCGCTTGCGGTCGGTGAAGATGTTCTCTGGCAAGGCGGGATCAATGCTGACCGAGAACTCTAACCCTTTCAGCTCGGCCATGTGCCGGAAGAGATTGCGGGCGTTCTCAGCCACCTCGGTCAACGGTACTTCCTCGGCTTCCACTTCCACACGACCTGCCTCAATCTTAGACAGGTCAAGTATCTCGTTGATCAGATTAAGCAGGTCTTTGCCCGACTCAACAATCACTCCGGCAGCTTCCTGCTGATGTTCAGTCAGATTGCCCTGCTTGTTATCCGATAGCGTCTGGGAGAGCAGCAGCAGACTGTTGAGCGGGGTACGCAGCTCGTGGCTCATGTTGGCCAAGAACTCGGACTTGTACTTGGAAGCCAAGGCTAAATCGCGCGAACGCTCCTCAATCTCCTCGCGGGCGGCAATCAGCTCTTGGTTGCGTGTCTCAATCTCATTCTTCTGTGAGATCAGTGCCTCGGTTTTCTCTTTGAGGCGGGAGTTGGTGGCCTCCAGTTCCGCTTGCTGACTTTCTAATTCCTCTTGGAACTCTTTCAGCGCAACGGTCTGCGCCTCTAATTCCTCGTTGGTCGTCTTCAGCTCTTCGCTCTGATGCCGCAGTTCCTCAGACTGCCGTTGGGTCTCTTCCAGCAGCTCCTGCACCTCTTGACGACGACGAGCGACATCAAAGACAATGGCAATGCTGCTGGTTACATCGCGGAGGAAATTGATATCCGCATCAGAGAACTCTTTGAACGAGGCCAGCTCAATCACGCCTACTAATCGGTCTTCATGAAGAAAAGGAGCAGCCACGATGTTGCAAGGCGCAGCGTCACCCAGCGTCGAGCTGATGCGAACATAGCCTTCAGGTAGATCAGTGACAGAGATGAGCGACTTCTCCAGCGCGGCTTGCCCTGCCAACCCCTCGCCCAGCTCAATCATCGAGTTGAGGCCCTTGCGTTTATTGAAGGCGTAGCTGCCGGTCATGAGCAAGGCTTTCCCACTTTTGTCAGCAAGATAAAGCGATGCCATCTGCGCTCCAAGATAGCGGGCGAGAAAGCTGGTGATGGTCTGGGCCAGCATTCGTGCATCCTGCTGTCCTCGAGTCTGCTCAGACAATTCAGCGATGCCAGCCTTATGGCGGAAGTTCTTCGCCACCGTATCAACCATAAAGTCGAGCGCATCGGCCAGCTGGCCGATTTCATCCGAACGCCGCAGATGAAGCCGCTGCGTAAGGTCACCTGCGGCAATGATGTCTGCCACCCCTGCTGCATAGATAATTGGCTTGCTGATTGAGCGGGCAATGAACCACGCTACCGCACCCACGGCCAAAAAAGTCAGCAGCAGGGCCGCGATGATGGAGTTCACCACCCTGCGACTCGCCTCAGCACTCGTCTCGTTCATTACAGTCTTGTAGTGCAAGGCTTCACTCTCGTTGACCTCACAAATCAAAGCCCAGCGCACACCAAAGGCATCAACCGGACTCCATGAGGACAGCACAGTATTACCCAAATAATCCGTAATCACTCCGGTGCCGCTTTCGCCTTTGAGTGCGTTGCGGCTGGCCTCAGTGTTGACTTTGTTGCCCTGTCGGAAAGACTCCACTCGACTGTAGCGTTCCGGGGCTATCAGTGAATCAGACCGCATATAGCCGTCCTTGCCGACTAAATACGCCTCTAATGATTTCTTCTGCTCTGAGACTAACCTGATCATATTCCGCAGTGCTTCTGTAGAAGGCTGCACTGCCAGAAAGATATTGCCTTCGCCCTTGTTCCTGATTCTGGTGATGAGAAAGGCAGAAGGCTCGTTGTTGAGTGGTGCGTAGGGCGCGTAATCGCCAAAAGCCATCTCTTGGCCAGAGTTTTGCTGGAGTTGAGCAAAAGCCTTGCCTAATGAACTGCTCATCAACGGCGGACGACTGAGAGACAGGCCGAGGTCAGAGGCTTTGTTCAGGGAATAAATGATGCTGCCTTGAGCGTTGATCAGAAAGACGTTGTGCCAGTCAAAATCACGGCAGGCATCTTGGAAGAGAAAATCATTTTCTTTGGCTATCTTCTGCCAAGCATCCGAGCTTACGGAGTCGCCCGCCTCAGCAAAAGCCTGTCTGAATTCTTGAGACACCTGCATCAACCAAGGATTGTCCCGAAGCATATACATCTGCCCTTCCATCTTCTTGAAAAAGGAGGCAATCTGCTTTTCCTTGATCTGGCACATGACCTTCAGCTCGTCGTAGGCAGCCTGCTCTACAGCGGTTACTCCTTGTTCGCCCACGGTTTTCAGACCATGCGAGGCGATCAACCACAGCATCACCCCGATGAAGAGCAGGGGAATAATGCCCACACAGAGATGGGAGGCGATCAGTCTGGTGTGCAGACCGCCTTTGACGGCGGTGCGACTACGGCTGGCGGCTGGCTGGTTCTTCATCGGCGCATTGATTGGTCAGGCTGTTGTAAACGATCACTCGGTTTCTGCCGCTTTCTTTGGCGCGGTACAGGGCGCGGTCGGCGCAGCAGATCAAGTCATCGGGTTGCTGCGGCTGGTGATTTTGATAGGAAGCGATGCCGATACTGACAGTCATACTGATACTGAATTGACCGTTGGCAAAGGGTTGCTCTAAGCAGTGATTGCGAATTTTCTCCGCTGCAATTAACGCACCGCTGACATTGGTCTGTGGCAGCAGAATGATGAACTCCTCACCGCCAAAGCGAAAAGAAAAATCTGAACTGCGGAGACCGGTGAGAATACGAGCAGCAAATTCTTTAATCACATAGTCGCCGAAATCGTGGCCGTAGCTGTCATTCACCTGCTTAAAATAGTCGAGATCGAGCATGAGCAAGGACAGCTCGGTGCCGTAGCGTCGGCTCCGCTCCACCTCTCGCTTCATGACTTCAGCCAGCTTGCGCCGATTACAGAGACCGGTGAGTTCATCATGGGTAGCTAACCGCTCTAACTGCCGGTTTTGTTCTAACACTAATTGCTTAGTTCGCTCTAATTCACTGATGGTTTCTTTCAGTTGTTGCTGTTGTCGATAGATTTCTATGAAGAAGAGTACCTTGCCGATCAGGATTTCTGAGTGAAACGGCTTGGTGATGAAATCTACCGCTCCTGAATTATAGCCTTTGAAGATGTGAAAGCTGTCAGAATAAATGGCGGAGAGAAAAATAATTGGCAAACGACTGGTCTTCTCTCGGCCTCGGATCAGTCGGGCTAATTCGTAGCCGTCCATTTCCGGCATCTGGACATCAAGAATCGCCAGCGCGAAGTCGTGATGAAGGAGATGCCGGAGGGCCTCGTTGCCGCTGTCAGCCTCGACAAAATCCGCCGCCGTCTCCTGCAGCACGGTTTTCAAGGTAAAGAGATTGTTCGGCTTGTCGTCAACAATTAGTATTTTGATCGGCTCCGCCATGATCCTGCCTTAGGTTGAGTCTTGTCACCGGTCCCGGCTGAGGACATAGCCCGCCAAGCTGCGGAGAATGTTCATGCCGTCGCGCTG
>JAGIXO010000038.1 GCA_026122915.1 Candidatus Electronema nielsenii
TATTCGCCTGATCTGAACCCTATAGAGCATAAATGGGCACAAGCCAAAGCACTCAAAAGAAAGCTGCGCTGTTCGACTGATGAACTTTTTCAGCAGTCCGTGCTGTAGTCATTTTATCTCGCTACAGCTATAGAGCGGCAGTACTGCATTTGCTCTGTGTTTTCCAACAGAACGAGAAAAATCCGCCGAGAGCTGCCGAGATTAGCTGTTGACAGGAGAATCTTTTCTGCGCTAAATGATGAATCAGGCATGATCTGGCCATGATTGCGGCGTTCCAGTGGTTTTCTCGCAGACAGCCTGCCTGCTTCTCCTTGTTCTTTTGACTAAAAACAGCCAGCCCATGACCGCCCACAGCTCTAAGATACTTTTCCTTGGCTCCAACGTCAAAATCACCAACTTGCCAATCAAGGAAGTGAGCTTGTTGGAGGAGGGCAGCTTGCCCGCCTATGGTTACAATCCAGGTGATAACATTGTCTTGTTAGCCGGGCCAGTTACCATCGAAAAGGGACGATTAGAACAAAGCCTGACGTGGTTGACTAGCTATTTAGCTGGTTCAGAGCTGAGTCCTCGAATCAACACCCTTTCTTACGGTACAGAACGGCAGGTTTATCAGTTGTTTCGTAAACGGCGGGGCAGCCGAGACAGCAAGGAAGAGGGCTGGTTTATGGTGAAACAGCTCTTGCCTGCCGAAGAGCGCGGCTCGATTGGACCGACATTCACCTTTAGTGCGCATGAATACGCCATTGCTGGTTCTAACACCGGCATGGTGCTGATCGATGATTCCGGGATGCCGCCGCAAATCTGCGACGAGATGAGCGAGCTGAACCCTGGCATGTGGTGTATCGCCTTGGGAATTTCGGTGGCCCACTGGCAGCAATGGGCGAGGTTGCTCGGTGAACGCTTTACCCTCTTCTGCCGCCTCTCTGACTTGGAAACCACCCGGATGGAGATGGATTCCTCGGTCAACTGGGAAACCATTGTTGCTATGTGCTTGCGTGCTTTGCGCACACCTGAAGTTGGCCTTTGGGACAGCCAGCAGCACCGCTTTCTCTGCCGAATTATTATTGAGATGTTTCCTCACGCCATTCTCTATGTCGGCCCAGATGCGATCTATTTTCGTTATCGCAAAGGCAGCTTGCCGGAGAAAAGTTCCTCACGTAAACGCGGCTCTGTACCTTGTTACGACACAATGGTCACGGCCATGCTCACTTTGAAGGCCCTGCACACGAACGGCTTAGACTTTTCGCGCCGAGCCTTCTACGATTTTTCTAAGCAAGTGCTGTGTAATTGGAAAAAATTAGATGCACACGGCTATCATTTTGACGAAGGATTACGTCTGCCCACGCTGGATTGTTCTTCAGCCTGCCTCAGCGGTCTGCCTTGCTCGTGCGCTGACAGTGTTGAAATTGATCCTTCCTTTATCGAGATGCCCTATTTCACTCCAGAATTTGAAGAGAACCTCGATTTTGCTGCTGGGCAGGCTTGGGGCGAGAAAAAGAAAAAGGCCTTGCGTTCCTTATTCCGCCATCAGTACGCGTATCCTTATTCAATTGAAGATATCAGCGGTACACAGCACCTGAGCTACATCGACATCATCATGTCTGTGCTGCATTGCCTCAAGGAAGAGGTGAATCGAGGTACTGGCTTTGATAATCTGCCTATTTTTCAACTCGGACATCTTCGCACCACTGACCCAGCAGAAATCGATCCTGTGCTGACTCTGCATCAGGTCATGGATTCCTATGTTTCCAAAGAATCAGTGCTGCGACCGCTCTGCATCGGCGTATTTGGCCCGCCTGGTTCAGGTAAATCCTTTGCAGTCAAGCAGGTGGCCGATGAGATCGCTAATCAGTCTGGTGGCAATCCTTTTGTTTTCTTTGAATTCAATTTAACCCAATTTGCAGGCCCAGACGAAATCAACGCAGCCATTGATCCCATTCGGGCTTCAGTGGCGCAGGGCAAGGTACCTATTGTTTTCTGGGATGAATTCGACTGTCGCTACGATGGGCATGAGTTCGGCTATCTTCGCTATTTTCTACCAGCGATGCAGGACGGCGTTACCTATGTGCAGGGTATTCCTTATCATATTGGTAGGGCCATCTTTGTCTTTGCTGGCGGAGTCAAAGCCAGCTGGGAGGGAATGGAGCGGCTACTTACTCCCAAGAAGCCGAAAGACCTCCAGTTGACGAAGACTTTGAAAATACCAGATTTTATGAGCCGCCTGCGGGTGGTATTAGATATCGACGGCATTGAATTGCCAGAATACCTGCTCAAAGATTCAGTCACTGAGGAAGAAATGGAGGAGCTGCGGCGCATTCTCCTCAAGCGGGCATTTATCATTGCCCACCAAATGCAGACCCACTGGAAAAGCGCGGCCCGCAAAACTTCTGGCCTCCTGCTCCGGTTGCTTTTGGCTGATTACAAGTTCGGTGCCCGTTCGATTGAAGCAGTCATTGAGGCCAGTCGGGCTGCTGATCGTTTGGTTTATGGATTGCCAGAGCTGATTGCACCTTCCGCCGCCCGTATTCATGCTGATTGGCGAGTGGATATGGAACGGAAGATTGACCAATTCCGCAAAGGAAAGGGCGTGCGAGCTGTGTGGTAAGCAAGAAGAAACCACCGCCTCTGCGCCGTTTATTGGTATCTCTCCTCCGCCAGAACTGTTGCGGTAGCTTGCGAAATTGTGGTATGTAACAGTCTGCCTGAGAAGCATTCTTTCGGGCAGCGGTTACTGCGCTGCGACCGCTGCTCCGGTTGCACATCTTGTTCAGGAACATGGAAGCTAACACCAAGATCATTATCGGAAATCCGCTTTCTCTGCCCTGTGCCGCGTTACTCGCTGCCGCGCTGGCTCTGCATTTGATCAGCCTGTACAACTATCTTCTTTTTCACACCTTAACCGAAATTTTTAGCGCAACGGTTTCCTGCGCAATTTTTATTTTTGCGTGGAACACGAAGCAAATGCAGAGGAATCACTGCCTGCTCTTCCTCGGCATCGCCTGCTTATTCACCGGCTGGCTCGATTTGCTCCATTGCCTGAGCTATAAAGGGATGAACATTTTCAATCAACCCCAAATAGCCACTGAAAATGTTTCCTGTCAGCTCTGGATTGCCGCCCGATATATAGAAAGTGTCTCGCTGCTGTTAGCTTTTCTTTTTCTGCGCAGAACCTTCAGTCCGCACCGGGCCGTGGCTGCTTATGTGACGATAATTAGCCTGATTCTTTTCACCATTTTCATCTGGCCAATCTTTCCGCTCTGCTATGATGA
Source organism: Candidatus Electronema nielsenii (assembly GCA_026122915.1). Taxonomy (GTDB): domain Bacteria; phylum Desulfobacterota; class Desulfobulbia; order Desulfobulbales; family Desulfobulbaceae; genus Electronema; species Electronema nielsenii. The sequence continues at coordinate 3,270 of JAGIXO010000038.1, forward strand.
ACAGGCCGGTTTGACCGTCTTCAAAAAAAGCAGCGAGTACCTAATTTCCTTCTTTTTAACCTGCTCGTTGTTGCTTCTGCACTGGCACCGTGTCCGCTTTGACCGCGATGTCCTCCGCCTGATGCAGGCCGGGATTCTTTTCGCCATCGCAGCTGAGTTATTCTTCACTTTTTATGCTGACAGTCACGATTTCTTGAATTTCACTGGACATTGCTTCCGCATTTTCTCCTGTTACGCCATTTATCGGGCAGTGATTGAGACGGGATTGACTCAGCCTTTTAGCACGTTGTTTCGGGAATTAAACACACACAAGACCGAATTAGAGAACAAGGTACAGGAGCGCACCGCCGACCTGCAACAAAGCCGGGATAATCTCCAAGAAGAAATGGCCGAACGGCTGAAGGCAGAAAAGGAGCTGCTTTGGGAGCTATCCGTCAACCGAACACTGGCTCAAGTTGCTGATGCCCTCATTTCTCGCTCGTTACCGGTACGAGAGATTGAAAAATTAGTAGGTCGGGCAGTTAAGGAGTTGATCGGTAGTGAATACGGTACGGCCAGGGCCGCCCATTACGATCCGACAGAGGACAGCGACTCAGGTATGCCGTGGGAAAGCGTTCTCAACACCCGCCAGAGCTTTTTCACTAATTCCATATCTTCGAATGAGCGCATCATGGGCATTCCACCGAATCAGATGCCCTATCGAAACTATCTGCATGTGCCTGCGATCATTGACGGCAGAGCTGTCGGACGCATTGCTTTGGCCAACAAAGAAGGCGAGTTCAGTAAGCACGACTTGATTGCTTCAGAACGAATTGCCGCTGTGTTTGCCTTGGCCGTGCAACGTAAACAAACCGAGGATTCCTTGAGCCGAAGCGAGCGTAAATACCGAAGTTTGTTCAATGATGCTCCTGATATGATTCATATCGTTGGAATCGACAAACGGATCGCTGATGCTAACCCAGCTGAACTACAAACGCTGGGTTGCGCCCGCGAAGAGTTGGTCGGCACGCCGCTTTTGAACATCATTCATCCTGAATTTCGCCACAAAAGCGCACAAGCCCTCGATCAAATATTCTCTTTAGGGTGCTGTATGCAGCATTACGAAACCGCTCTGATCACCAAAGAGGGTGACAAGATTGATGTGGAAGTCAGCGCGGTGCCGCAGGTAGAGAGCGGCAGAGTAGTGACAGTGCGAGCAATTATGCGCAACATCACTGAGCGAAAACGGGAGGAGCAGGAACGCAAGAAGCTGGAGGCTCAATTGCGGCAATCGCGAAAGATGGAAGCCATCGGCACTTTGGCTGGTGGTATCGCCCATGATTTCAACAACATTCTGGGGCCGATTCTTGGTTATACTGAGATGGCCTTAGAATTCCTACCCGCTGGCAGTAACATCGCCCCTTGGTTAGAGGAAGTGCAGTGTGCAGGAAGTAGGGCTAAGGAATTAGTGCGACAAATTCTCGCTATCAGCCGTAAATGCGAGCAAGAGCTACAACCGCTTCGTATCCAGCCGATCATCAAGGAAACGCTCAAACTGCTGCGTTCTTCTCTGCCTGCCACAATTGAAATCCGCCAGCAGCTTGATCCTGCCTGCGGTACTGTGTTGGCGGATCCCACTCGGATTCATCAGGTGGTGATGAACCTTTGCACCAACGCCTACCATGCAATGCGAGAAACCGGCGGGTTACTGGAAGTCTCCTTGCGGCAGATCGAGCTAACTGCTGACACCTTGCAGAGTAAACTGCGACTACCGCTTGGCATGTATCTTCAGTTAGAGGTAAGGGACTCTGGCTGCGGTATGCCAGAAGAAATGTTGGAGAAAATTTTTGAGCCGTATTTCACCACCAGAGCTAAAGGAGAAGGTACCGGACTGGGGTTGGCCTTGGTACAGAGTATTGCGCTCGATTTTGGTGGCGATGTTACCGTGACGAGTGAACTGGGCAGAAATACGATTTTTCAGGTATATTTACCGGTAATCAAAACCGCCAAAGAAGACCGTATAAGCAATGATGCCAGATTGCTGCCGACCGGTTCTGAACGGATAATAGTAGTTGATGATGATATCAACATCGCTGAACTGAGCAGAAATATGCTGGCAAGTCTTGGCTATCGAGTCATGGCACTGAACGGCAGCATTGAGGCTTTAACCGTGTTTGAGCAGCAGCCAGAGGCTTTTGATCTGGTTTTCACTGATATGACTATGCCGCAGATGACTGGCGCAGTTTTGGCCAAAAAAATTCTTGCCCGTCGTCCTGAGTTGCCGGTGGTGCTTTGTACCGGCTTCAGCGAACTAATCGACGAGCAGAAAGCCACAGAACTCGGCATCTGCGCTTTGCTCATGAAGCCCTTTACCAAAGGGGAACTGGCTTTGACAGTGCGTACCGCGCTCGACCGGAACGTGCAGAAATTGCCGCTCATTGAAAAAAGCGATTGCTGATCTTCATGATGCAGTTAAGGGTGCAGCTGAGTGGGTAAAATTTTTTAAGGGAGAAGCAGCATGAAATGTTTCGTGTATCTGTCGGCAATAACCTTGTTGCTGCTGGCGGCAAAGCCATCAGCGGCACTTGCTTCTGGCAGTAAAACTGCTGCGGATGCGGCAGAAGCTGACAAAAAACTCCACGAAGTCTTAGTTTCCTACACCGCGCCGTTGCACCACGTGGTACTCACCAAAGACCTGCATCTGACTGACACTGAGGAAGTGGCAGAATACGATAATCCGGTTTCAGCAACCCCTTCAGGAACTGTCACGGTGAAAAAAACTGCCCAGATATCCAAGGAGCAGGCAGCAGAACTGTTGCTCTTCATCCGAGAAAACGGCTTTCATCAGCTCAAAGATGAATACGGAGCCGGGTCACAAGAGCGCAACTATCCCTACACAATTCTTGTTCGGGACGGAAAACGTGAGAAGCAAGTGATTTATCGCAGCAATCCAGCAGCAGCGGCCCGCCCTGAGGCGTTTTCTCAAACGGAAAAAAAGATCATCGAGTTCGCCAGCAAGGCGGTTCAACTCAAAACAGGAGAATAATATGAAAGCGGCAAAATTAGTGTTGGTTGCAGTATCTCTGCTGCTGTTCGCCGGTACACTGTCCTCTGACTGGGCAGAGGCGCAGGGACGCAGACAGCGGGAAGCAGAACGCGAGGTCGAAGCGGGCGGCTGGCAGGTTGCCTATGGCAACGAGTTGACGGAAACAGATGCCGAACAAGGTGAGGTTGCGCCGGGAGTTTCCATTTTTGCCGGACGTGGCACAAGAGAAATGGGTGTGCTGCATAATTGGGCGGACGCGCTGGTGCGGCAAGCAGTGGGCTTACTGCCACCTGCGGCGACCCGTGATTTTGAGCAGGAGGAGCAATTTCAGGCCATGCGCTTCACCGTGCGCACCGTGCGGGAGCTGCTGCGTGACAGACGTTCCGGCGTAAAACAGATGGAACTGAATCCAGTGGAACTCAAGGTCGGTGTACTGGAATACCGAGGCAGTCGCAGAGACAGAGAATGGGGTTCTGAGAGGGGAAGACGATCAGATATACTTTTTGTCCCTTATGTAGGTATGCGGGCAAAAGTAGATAAAGAAGACTGGCGCAGCAACCGTGATGAACTCCGTGAGCAGCGTGAGCCAAATGCCGCTTACGCACCGCCGGTCGTCGATTCTCCGCATCAGTATCAAAATGTGCCAATGGGTCTGAGTTCTGCTGAAGTGATGAATGAGTTATCGCTCAACAACACTGCCCGCAAAATCAACGATAAACGCTGGGAGTGGACCGCTTACATTGACGGGCCTACATCGTATCTGCGCCGGATCAGCTCGGTCACGTATTATCTACATCCTTCGTTCAATCCGAGCACCCAGCAGGGCGACCGTACTCGGCCCGGCCATCCGCTGACCGCAAACGGTTGGGGAGTTTTTGTTCTCAAAGCGGAAGTTGTTTTAGATGATGGAACACGCCGCATTTATCAACACCAGCTGCGACTTGGGCAGCTCTAACCCAATGCAGCTTGGCCTTTTGATGTGTGTCAGAAGGCCGCTGAAAATAACCACAGGAGAAGATGATGAGAGCATCAAGATTGGTACTGGTCGCAGTGTCTGTGCTGCTGCTCGTTGCCGCAGCACAAGACGTTTTTGCTCAGAGAAGGTGGCGAGCAAAGGAAGAAGTAGAAGCGGGCGGCTGGTATGTAGCTACGGCAATGAACTGACGGAAGGTGATGCTGCTCGAGGTAACGTGGAATCATGGGTTTCTCTGCAAAACAGTGACAGAGAGACCATCAGAACATGGTCTGATTCATTGCTCCGGCAGGCTATTGCTTGATGGTGAGCAATGCTGGTCCAGAGTCAGCAGACAGATTTGAGCGCGAGCATCAGCGCGATGCGCGAAGATTCGGCGTTGAAACGCTGAGAGACCTGCTTGGCAGTAGGACTTCTGGAGCGCAGATATTGTCGTTGCGTTCGATTGAATTCAAGGCAGGGGTGATGGAGTACAGAGATAGAAACTCAGATTATGGCAGGCGGCGGGATACCGTGTTCATGCCATACTTTGCCCTACGGCCAAAATATGGCCATCGCTCTCGTCATGATGGGTATGGAGATGACCGAGATGACTACAGACGGGATAGATACGACCGACGGGGATATTGACAATTTGATCTGCTAAAGAGAATAGAGGGTAGGTGCAGCAATCTGCCCTCTATTTCTAAACTTAGAAAAAAATATTCGCAATAACATGGCACAACACGACGAGCTTGACATTCAATTGCACAAACAGCAAGCAGAAGAAGCCACCGCCTTTCTTCGCGCCCGGTTGCCGTTTTTGCCGGAAGTGTTGATTCAGCTTGGCACCGGACTCGGTGGTTTAGCCGCAGCAATGACAGAAAGTATCAGTATTCCTTACAAGGACATCCCCCATTTTCCCCGCTCTACTGTTACTACCCACGCCGGAAATTTAGTTTGCGGCAAGTTGGCTGGGAAACCTGCCGCTGTCCTTCAAGGTCGCTTTCATTATTATGAAGGCTACTCCGCCCGCGAGGTTGGCTTTCCTCTCCGGGTGCTATCGCTCTTGGGAGTGAGGACAGCGATCATCACCAACGCCGCAGGTGGCCTCAATCCGGCTTGGCAGGCAGGAAGTATCATGATCTGCAAAGACCATCTCAACCTGCTGCCCGACAATCCTCTGCGCGGCCCCAACGTGGATGAATGGGGGCCACGTTTTCCTGATCTTTCCCAACCGTACAGCGCGGAGCTACGCGAACTGGCCGGTCAAGCGGCCAGCAGGCTCGGCTTTACCGAAGTCTGTTCCGGCACCTATGTCTGCATTCCCGGCCCCAGCCTTGAAACTCCGGCAGAAACTCGGATGCTGCGGCTCCTCGGCGCAGATGCAGTGGGCATGTCCTCGGTGCCAGAGGTGATCACTGCGTTGCACGGCGGCCTACGGGTGCTGGGACTGTCGGTAATCGCCAATCTCAATGACCCAGACAAGTTCGTCCCCATTCTCATTGAGGACATTGTTGCAGCGGCGCAGCGGGCGGAACCCCGACTACAAGAACTCATCTTAGATATTGTGCGAGAGCTGTAACCATGGGCGTAGCAGCAGACATTGTCATCATCGTGGTCGCCGCCTTGGTTGGCGCATTGATCGCCCAGCGACTGAGACAACCGCTGATATTGGGGTACATTGCTGCTGGGATCGTGGTTGGCCCAAACACGGGCGGAATAACGGTTGGTGATATCCACGAAATCGAGCTGTTGGCGGAAATCGGCGTGGCTCTGCTGCTTTTTGCCTTGGGCTTGGAATTTTCCCTCAGCGAGCTGAAACCGGTGCGCAGGATTGCTCTCTTCGGCACACCGGTACAAATTCTGCTCACTATCGTTTTTGGCTTTTTCCTTGGCACATACCTTGGCTGGCCGTGGACTGCTGCGGTCTGGTTAGGCGCGTTGATTTCGCTGTCCAGCACGATGGTAACGCTGAAAACTCTGATGAGTCGGGGTTTAGTGGGTACGCTGTCCAGCAAGGTCATGATCGGGATGTTGATTGTGCAAGACATTGCCGTCATTCCGATGATGATCATTCTGCCGCAACTGAGCAGCCCAGAGACCGGCTTGCCGCTCCTCGCGCTTGCCGCAGGCAAATCCGCCATCTTTCTCTTGCTGATGCTGTATATCGGCAGAAAACTGCTACCGTGGCTGCTGGCGCATGTTGCGCAATGGAATTCCAGAGAATTGTTTATTCTTTCTATCACCGCAATAGGACTTGGAGTCGGTTATGCAACCTATCTCTTTGGTCTTTCCTTTGCCTTTGGCGCATTTGTCGCAGGCATGGTGCTCAGTGAGTCAGATTACGGGCATCAGGCATTGAGCGATATCATTCCGCTGCGGGACATCTTTGGTCTGCTCTTTTTTACCTCAGTTGGGATGCTCCTTGATTTATCTTTCCTTGTTGAAAATTTAGGCAAGATTTTTTTCTTAGTCGCTGCTATTGGTTTGTTCAAAGGTGCCTTATTTTCTTCCTTGGCTGTCTTCTTTGGTTACAGCAATATTGTGCCCTTGGCTGTTGGTTTTGGTCTTTTTCAGATTGGTGAATTTGCTTTTGTACTGGCACGAGTTGGATTAGAAACAAAGGCGATTGATCAAGATATGTACTCAATGGTACTTGCTCTCTCCGTCATAAGTATGGTTCTGACTCCATTTGCTTCAGCGTTGGTTCCCCAGCTTTACAAAGTAAAAAAACGTTTATTTCAACATGAGCCGCTGCAAACAGAAAATATTCCTCATGATGGTCTGACGGATCATGTAGTGATTGCTGGCGGAGGGAGGGTTGGTCAGCATATTGCCCAAGTATTGACTAAGCTCAATTTGCCGTTTGTCATCATCGAAATGAATTACCAGCGGATGATGGAATGCAAGGATGCAAGCTATCCCGTCATCTATGGCGACATGAGCCAGCCTACTGTCATTACAGCTTCGGAGTTGCAAGCAGCCAGAGTGCTTCTGATTACCGCTCCTTCAGTTGTCACCTCGCAGGCGATTGTCCAACAGGCACATCTTCTCCGCCCTGATTTACATATCATTGTTCGGGCTAATGGTGCTGATCAAGCGCAGACCTTATATGAAAGCGGCATTTACATGGCCGTGTTACCAGAAATGGAAGCTGGACTTGAAATTGCCCGGCAGGCTTTACTACATTTAGAAATTCCTGTTGCAGTGATTCAACAATATACAGATGTAGTGCGGCAGCAGCTCTATGCGCCGATTTATCAAACGGGAAATGGTCATCAGCTTTTAGCAAAACTTGACAATATCAAGAATATGCTCGAAATATCATGGTTTACTATCATGCCAGAAAGTCCGTTAGTCTGTAAAAGTATCAAAAATGCCGCTGTCCGCACCAAAACTGGAGCCTCTATTGTTGGTATCATCCACGAGAAGAAATTTATTTCCAATCCACAGATAGATTATTCTTTTCAAGAGGGTGATTTAGTAGCGGTGGTTGGCAATCAAGACGAGCGAAACGCTTTCAAAAAGCTGGCGGGCATTTGATGAAGCAAGACGATTTCCCCTTTCATTTCGACAGTGATGCCTGTGCGACCTGTGGCGGACGCTGCTGTCGTGGCGCGGGCGGCTACGTCTGGGTGAGCTGGGAAGAGCTGGAAGAAATGGCAAAAGTAAGGGGAATGAACGCGGGACTCTTTGCTAAACAATATGCGCGACGAGTACACGACAGACTGTCTTTACAAGAGCGCATCATTAGCGGTGAGCATTTCTGTTGCTTCTTTGATCGGATTGACTGCCGCTGCACCATCTATGAAAGCAGGCCAAAACAATGCAGAACCTTTCCCTTCTGGGAAAGGTTCAAGCAAGACCAGCAAGAGCTTTTTGCTGAATGTCCTGGAGTTGTAAAAATCCCCCAGCTCATTGTCGGCGGGGGATCAAATGCAACGTAAACTTTTCCTTTTCAACTCCCACGAATTAAATCGAGTAGCTCCTCTGCGCTCAGGCGCGCGCCTGCATCTGTACCTTCCAATAGCGAATTGGCTAAATTGCGCTTTTCGTGATGCAAGCGAACAATCTTCTCCTCAATCGTATTGGCGGTGACTAAACGATATACGGTGACGGGCCGTTTTTGACCAATGCGATGAGCGCGGTCTGCGGCCTGATCTTCTACCGCCGGATTCCACCATGGGTCCATGTGGATGACGTAATCCGCCGCTGTCAGGTTCAAGCCTAATCCGCCCGCTTTGAGGCTAATCAGGAAGAGATCGCCGTCGCCCGCTTGGAAGGCATCAACTTGGCGGATGCGCTCTTTGGCCGGCGTGGTACCGTCGAGATACTTGTAATGAATGTTTTTGCTGTCCAAATACTCGCGGATGAGAGCCAGATGGCCGGTGAACTGACTGAAAACTAAAGCCTTATGTCGCGATTCCAGTAATTCCTCAACTACCTCGCCGAAGACCTCCAGCTTGCTCGAAGGAATCTTGCAGTGCTCATCGATCAGCTTGGGATTACAGCAGGCCCGGCGCAGTCGCATGATTTCTGCGAGAATTTGCAAATGCCGTCCGGCTTTTGGATCGCTGCCCTCGATGTTCTCCAAAGCCTGCTGACGAATAGCTTCATAAAACATCATCTCCGATTTTTTCATCTCCACCCGCAGCGTGATTTCGGTGCGCGGCGGCAACTCATCTAAAACCTGCGATTTGATCCGGCGGAGCATGAAAGGCCGAATTAGTTTTTTGAGCTGGCGGCGGGCAATACGGTCGTTGTGCTTCTCAATCGGAATGCCAAAGCGGGTGTTAAACTGCTTGTAGGTACCAAGCAATCCGGCATTGATAAAGTTGAACAAATTCCACAACTCGCCGAGATGATTCTCAATCGGCGTACCCGTGGTGATCAGGCGGAACTTGGCCTTCAGGCGCATGGATGCCTTAGAACGCTTGGTGGCCGCATTCTTGATCGACTGGGCTTCGTCGAGAACCACTGTCTGCCAAGCCACGGTTTCTAATAAATCAACCTCTTGCTGGAGCAAGGTGTAGCTGGTAATCAGGATGTCTCGTTTACCCAGATTATCAATGATTCCTTGCCGCTCATCGGCATTGCTTAACGTGCGGAGGGCCAGCGTAGGGGCAAAGCGGCCTACTTCCTGCTCCCAGTTCATGCAGACCGAGGTAGGCGCGATAACCAGCGTTGGACCGTCTTCAGAGCGGTCAAGAATCACGGCCAAGGATTGCAGCGTTTTGCCGAGACCCATATCATCGGCCAAGCAACCGCCCACCCCAAGATGAGCCAGCCGAGACATCCAGACAAAGCCTTCAACCTGGTAATCACGCAAATCGGCCTGCAAAGTCGAGGGCACTTCTGGCACAAAATCTTGGACAAACTCAATTCGGGCTAACTGTTTGCGCCAGCCTTCATCGGCATTGGTGTTGGCCTGCCGAGTCAAATCATCAAGTGCCAAGGCGGCCAGCGGATGAATGCGAATTTCATCATCACCCTCGCCGGTTTTTCCGCCTGCCTCGCTGAAGCGGAGCAGCTCCTCTAAACGGCTACGGAATTCCTGAGTCAGGGCAAGAAACTGCCCCTTGCCAAGTGGAATAAAGCGACTACGGGCCTCGCGTACCTTGTCTAAGAGCGTTTTCAGGTCGATGATCTCATCCTGATCAACCTGAACATGGCCGGAAAGGGCAAACCAATCCTGCTGGCCAGTACGAATATTGAGGTTGAGCTGGCTGATACCCGCCTGTTTGCGCACCGCCAACTTTTCTCCTTCTGGCCATTCTAAAATTGCTCGATCGCGGATTTCCTCCAGCTCCAGCAGAGCTTGCAGGCATTCCTCTGGGTCGAGCAAATGCCACTCGCGGTCGTTTTCCTGCTCTAAATCCGTAGCGAGGTCAAGAATTGGGCAGCTTTCTTCGATTTCGCGGGCTTTTTCCTCTTCTATCGGCAGATTGCGACGAGTTTGCATCCGCCGTCCGCCTACTTCTGCCATCAAATTAGCCACACCTGCGCCGGGCTTGAGATACGGCCCTTTGCGCGAGAAAGGCTGAACAAACATCTCCAACCGGAAGCCGCTGCCGTAGGGGATGATGTGGATATGCACGGTGGGATCAGCCTCGACAATCTTGACATCCTTTTCCGCTGATCCCACGTCGATGGAGGAATGCACGGTCATGAAGGAAGCCATATTCCCGATGGCGTTCAGCACTTGGCTACCAGCGGCGGCTGGGTAGCGTTTGCCGCCCGCCCCGATGATTCCGGCCACCCGCCGGTGTTCATCGTTGATTTCCATCACCCGGAAGCGGGTCGGAGTTTCTTGCCAGACCGTTACTCGGCCTTCGCCGATTTCTTGGAGGAAATGAATGAAAAGGAAACCATCCTGTTCTTCAACCATCAGCTCCGGCTCGCCTGCCACAATTTCCACCGGTACGTTACCGGAATTCTCAAGAAAAACATGCGGGTGGCCAACCAAAGCAGGCAAAGCCTCCTCTATGTTGAATTCACAGCCACCGTTACGGGAATTCGGATCGCCTACCTGCCGTAACGCAGCAGCGATTTTAACATCTTGGGCAGTGAGAAAGTCAAAGCAGCTGGGAGGCATCAGTCGATTGAGGCCAACCCCTTTACCCTTGCTCCATTTGCTACCCGGCTTTTTTTTCTGTTCCTTAGCGGCTAAGGTCAATGTACCTTCGGCGAATTCAACGGTCCAAGCAAGGCGGCTGGTTTTTTCTGGTTGTCTGGCCTTGCCGGTGACACTGATCAGTTCTTCTAAACTTTGCTTCCAAGATTCTTCGTTGGGCGCAACCAAATGGACAACGCTACGGCAGCCAATTTCCTTGGCCAACCCTTCAGCAATTTTGAACATATCCTTACGGGCAGGATCAGCAGCAACCAATAGCTGGGCCGCCTCCATTGCTAACCAAAGGAAGCTGTTGCTTTTCGCCTTGCTACAGAGTGATTCTAAAGCGATCCGCAGCTTATCTGGCAGCTGTACCCCCAGCCAATGTAGAGCCAATCCAGCGGTCAGGGTATTGAGGCTACGCTCCTCTTTTTCAAAGCTCTCGGTCAATATCCGCATGTCAGGCAAGGCACCTTCCATCGTACCGACATAGGTATCCAAAAAGCGGAAGGCCAGCTCATCCGGGCAGCCTTGGCAGTGGAGAACCAAAGCCACTGCCCGCCGAATTGCGGCGCGGTCGCCGGGACCGCTGCGGGCGAGTAGAGCCATGATGCAAAAGAGGCCGCTGATGTTGAAAA
>JAGIXO010000039.1 GCA_026122915.1 Candidatus Electronema nielsenii
CGCCCTGGGGTAGTGAGAGTATATGTGCCGTTGGTCTCTTTGCTTCTTATTGCACCATTCTTGATAGAAAATTCGCAAAGATGGGTTCAGAAAAATTGGTATGGACAGCTGGTGATACATGCTATTTTAGTAGCAGCGGCAATATTCAACACCTCAATAGTTGTTTCAGCATCAAAAACATCTCAAAAAGAGATCAAGCAGATTAGTAAAGAATTAGCAGGTTTTCCAAGCTATCCAGTGATTAATTGGGGATCAGCCTTTCCTTTTGAGAGTGCTTATCCAGTTTTATTGCGGAACACTGACGCTGCATTTTCCTATCAGCTCTACGGATTAGGTGCTTTTACACTGGCCCCGTTTTCAGTTTCTTCTCTTGAACAAAAGTCTGGTCGTGGCGTAGTTGATCTTTTAAAGAATAAAAAGGAAATTTCGATCATTGCTTCAATGAATAGTTTGAACCTTCTCGATATCTATTGCAAAGAGCGTTTGCACTGTCAACTGACGAACATTGCCACTCAGCAATACGGCACAATTCAAATACGTAAGTATCGATGCGAAGATATATAGCATTGAAAAAGGAAACCTAACCATGATCAAAGAAGCAATTGCCCGAATCGTTACCGGTCAGCATCTGGACGAGCAGCAGATGACCGCTGTGATGCAGGAAATCATGAGCGGTCAAACCACAGACGCGCAGATCGGCTCCTTTATCACTGCCCTACGGATGAAGGGCGAGACCATCGACGAAATTGCGGGTGCAGTTCGGGTGATGCGCGAAAAAGCCACTTTTGTTGACACTGGCGTGAACACCGCTGCTGGGGAAGTGCTATTAGACATCGTGGGTACCGGTGGTGACGGCTCCGGTACCTTCAACGTCTCTACTACCTCGGCCTTTGTTATTGCCGGAGCAGGAATACCAGTGGCCAAGCACGGTAACCGAGCAATGTCGTCGGCTTGCGGTAGCGCGGACGTGCTGGAGGCGTTGGGCGTAAACCTTTCTCTGCCGCCGGAACGGGTGGCGGAATGCGTCCGCACAGTAGGTATCGGCTTTCTTTTTGCGCCGATGCTGCACGGGGCGATGAAATACGCTATCGGCCCGCGCCGCGAGCTGGGCATTCGCACCATCTTCAACATCCTCGGCCCGCTGACGAATCCGGCCCGCACGAATGTTCAGCTCACCGGCGTATTTGCCAAAGAGCTGATTCAGCCCATCGCTGAAGTGCTGAGTCGACTGGGTATGAAGCGCGCCTTAGTGGTTTGGGGTGAAGGCGGTATGGACGAGCTAACTGTCACCGGCACTTCGCATATTGCTGATGCTCATGATGGCACAGTGGAAAGCTACACGGTCGAGCCGGAAGATGTTGGGTTAGCCCGTGCTGCTTTTGATGACATTCGCGGCGGCAAAACAGCGGCAGAGTCAGCAGAGCAAGTGCAGGCGGTTTTGGGTAACACGCCCAGTGCAAAATTGGACATGGTGCTACTCAATGCTGGAGCCGCGCTGATGGCTGCGGGCAGGACAGAGGGGCTACGGGAAGGGGTGGAGCTATCGCGGCAGGTCATCGCCAGCGGCGCGGCCTTGGAGAAACTGAACAGCCTTGTTGCCTTTTGCAAAAAATTGCATGACGCAGCGTAAGGAGGAATAACCCCATGTTTCACGAAGAAAAAAATCTGCTGCTGGTCGAAGATAGCGACGATCATGCCGAGCTGACTGAGTTTTATATCAAAGACTGTTGTCCGCAGATTGAGGTCAGTCGCCTGCGTGACGGTGCAGAGGCGATGGCGTACATTGAGCGAACAGAAACCGCAGAACAGGCCTTACCTTGGTTAGTGCTGCTTGATCTTAAATTGCCCAAATATGACGGTCACGAAGTATTAGCCCGGATGAAGTGCAGCGGCAAGTTAGCAAAAATCCCGGTGGTGATCTTTTCTACCTCCAATTCTGGTAAAGACATTGAACGCGCCTTGAACAGCCACGCCAACAGCTACATTGTCAAACCGATGGAAGCAGACAGATACGGCGAGGTGATCAGCGAAATAATCCATTATTGGGAGCTGAACGAACATCATCTTCTCTTCCGCGAAGCACACAACGCCAATGTCTGAGCAAAATCTGCATATCCTCTTGATCGAGGATAACGAGGATCATGCTGATCTTTTCGTGGCCAATCTCTCTTTGACCGCTTATGTAGGCGCAGAGGTGATTCGGCATGAAACCCTGCGGGCTGGGGTGGAGGAATTAGAAAGTGGGCATTTTGACCTGCTCTTTATTGACCTCTCGCTCAAAGACAGCACCATCAGCGAGACCTTAGATCGGTTGCGAGATTTAGGCTGTGGCTGTCCGACTATTGTGCTTACCTCGCTCGACGACAAGCGCACTATCCTCGACATTATTAAAAAAGGCGCGGACGACTGCCTACCCAAGTCAGAGTTGAATGATGTTTTGCTGGAGCGAATCATTCATTTCAACCTTGATCGCTGGCGGTTGCGGCAAGAGCTGTTCAACAGCAAGGAAGCGTACAAAGACCTCTATCATAACTCGCCCAACATGTTCGGCGGTGTCAATGTCAAAACCCGCCGTGTGGTGATCTGCAATCAGACTTTTGTCAACAAGCTGGGCTACAGCATAGAAGAGGTCATCGGCAGCGAGATTTACACCTTCTACCATCCAGACTGCTGGGATCAATTTAACAAGATATTTGCCAAATTTTTAGTCACCGGGATCATCAGCAATGCCGAGCTGCTGATGGTGCGGAAAGACGGCAGCAAGATCGACGTGCTGCTTAATGCTTCGGCAGTGCGGGATGAAAATGGCGAGATTCTCCGCACCAATTCCACCTGGGTTGATATCACTGAACGAAAAGCCGCAGCAAAGAAGATCAGGGAAATACAAAAGTTAAACCGGCAGATCATCGAATCCATCCCCGACATGCTCTGGCTCAAGGATGAGCAGGGAGTCTTTCTTGCCTGTAACCCTTGCTTTGAACAATTGTTCGGCGCACGGGAGACGGAGATAGTCGGCAAGACCGATTATGATTTTATCGACAAGAAGCAGGCTGATTGTTTCCATGAGCATGACCAGATGGTCATTGCCGCAGGCAAGACTTTGATAAACGAGGAATGGCTCACATTTGCTGCCGACGGCGCGAAAAGGCTGCTGGAAACCATCAAGACTCCGTTGTTTGACGATCAGGGCAAGGTACTCGGTGTGCTGGGCATTGGCCACGACATCACCGAACGGCATGAGTTCACGAAGAAAGTCCAAGCAGCTAACAAGGCCAAATCGGTTTTTCTCTCCAACATGAGCCATGAATTGCGCACGCCGCTCAACGCTATTCTCGGCTACACGCAAATCTTTTTGGGTGATGATTCGCTCTCGCCTCGGCAGCGGAGCGGTATCAGCACTATTCATCAGGCCGGCGAGCATTTGCTTTTGCTGATCAATGACGTTCTTGATATCTCGCGAATTGAATCAGGTAAGTTAGAGCTGATTGAAACAGAATTTTGCCTCACGCCTTTTCTCAAGGGGATTCGGGAAATCATGCAGCTGCGGACGAGAGACAAGGGACTTGATTTCCGCAATGAAGTTGTTGATCTGCCCGCAGTGATCATTGCTGATGAACTGCGTTTGCGGCAGGTGATTCTTAATTTGCTTTCTAATTCAGTCAAATTCACTCACTGCGGCTGGTGTTCCCTTCAGGTTACATCTGAACCAGCAGGTCACGGCAAAGCGCGGCTGCATATTGCGGTGGAGGACAGCGGCGTGGGTATTTCCGCTGAAGATCAGAAGTTAGTGTTTGAACCCTTTCTTCAGGTGGGTGAACGGCTTCAGCATCGGGAAGGCACTGGCTTAGGCTTGGCTATCAGTCGGGAGTTAGTACGATTAATGGGCGGCGAACTTCAGCTGATAAGCCCGATCAGCAATACTCCGCAGAACGGAGCCGGGAGAGGAAGTCGCTTTTTCTTCAGCATTGAGGTACCGGTTTCTGAACACAGGGCCGCTGCTGTCTCACAGTTGCGCAAAGTGACAGGCTATACCTGCCTGCTCAAATCCGACACACCGCGCCGGGTGCTGGTGGTTGATGATAAATTATCCAACCGGGCCGTGCTGCGTGATACCTTAGAACCGCTTGGCTTTGTTGTTCAAGAGGCCACAGACGGCATTGAGGTTCCTTCAGCTTGCCAACGCTTCCGGCCTGATATTATTCTCATGGACCTGCGAATGCCGAAAGTCGATGGCTTTGCTGCCGTCGCATTGCTCAAGGAGCATGAGAAATTCCGCCATATCCCGGTTATTGCTGTCACAGCTTCTATCGCCGAAGGAGAAGCCTTCCGCCAACGTTGTTTGCAACATGGCTTTGCCGATTATATCCACAAACCGTTCTCCGCTGGAGAACTGGTAGAGATTATGGCCGCGCATCTCCACGTTGAGCTGGCGTATAGTGAACCGGTAGCAGAGGCAGCACAGGAGGCAATCATCCTGCCGCCTCAGACCCTGTTAGATGAACTGGCGTGGTTAGCAGAAATTGGTGAGATTCAGGGTATTACTGAAAAAGGAGCTGAGATTGCTGGGTTAGAGGCAGGGAAATACCGAGCCTTTGCCCGTCAGGTACAAGAGCTGGCTGAAGATTTCCAGTTTGAGGCACTTCAGAATTTGATTTCCCCTGCCAAGAAGGAACAAACATGCACTCTATGAAAGACGCGATCCTTGTTGTTGACGACCAGCCCGCCAACCTGAAGGTGCTGCTCTCCTTTCTTCAGACGCATAATTTCCAGATTTACATTGCTGACAGCGGCACACGGGCGTTGAATATTCTCAGCAAAATCTGCCCAGATTTGGTGCTCTTGGATGTAATGATGCCTGATATTGATGGCTTTGAAACGTGTCGCCGGATCAAGGCTGATCAGCGACTGACTGGCGTACCAGTGATCTTCATGACGGCCTTAGACAGCGTTGAGGACAAGGTAGCGGGTTTTACCGCTGGCGGGGTGGATTACATCACCAAGCCTTTTCAGCAGGTTGAGGTGCTGGCTCGGATCAAAACCCATATCATGCTGCGGAAACGAGAACGCGAGTTACAGCAGGCATTAGCTGAGATTAAAACGCTCTCCGGCATTCTGCCTATCTGCTCGTACTGCAAGCAAATTCGCGACGACAAGGGCTATTGGCAGCAGGTGGAGGAATACATCGGTCAGCATTCTGGCGCATTATTCAGTCACGGTCTTTGCCCAGATTGCTACAAGAAGGAAATGGACAGCTTTCTGGAACTGACCGGCCAAAAGAAAAGCAAGGCGCAGGAAACGGAGTAGAGAAAAGAGAGCAACTGACTTTTCGCTACCTGAGCAGACGGAATACGACCAATAAACACTACGCTGTTCCCCTCGCAGCAGTTTTTCCCTGTTCTTTTGCGGCGCGTTATAGTATGGAGAATGGAGTGCTTCGGCTGTCCGGTGTTCCTCTTGTTTTTTTGCGCGACAGACAGAGGCTTTCGTTGAATAATTCACTCAAAGAGAAGAATGAGAATCTGCTCCTCGCGGCATGTCTTGCCCGCTCTATTGCTCACTGCTTGCTGCGGGTTTCCTGCAACTGCTGCTGCCAAATTCCTGCTGGTGCCTGACCAGTATCCTACTATTCATCAAGCCATTGAAGCAGCAGGGCCGAACGACACAGTACGGGTCGCTGCCGGAACCTATGCCGATAATATTATTCTGCGGCCTAAGGTAACCTTAGAAGGCGGCTGGAATACCCAATTCAGCGAGCGAAACCCCTCCAAATATAGCACCACCATCAACGGCAGCACACGCGGCGGCTATGTCGTTGCGGGCGCGGATCAAGCGGTTGTTGACGGCTTCATTATTACTGGTGGCGGCCCGCCCATGATGATGCCTGATGCCGATGTTGGTCCAGGCGTGTACTGCGATTCTGCTTCTTTCACGGTCAAAAATAATGTCATTACTGGCAACAAGGCAGCTGGAATTTATGCTCGTACCTGCCAATTGTTGATTACTGGCAACATCATTGCCGCTAATGGGAAAGCAGGCATTTTCATGGAGGACGGCAGTGCAGCACAGATCAATGGCAACCTAATTACGCGCAATCTCTGGGCTGGAATCAACACTGGCGGCGAACTGCCTTCCAAGGTTGAGATCATCAATAATGCGATTCATAGCAACCAAAGAGCGGGCATCAACGTTGCCTTGGCTACTGGCTTAGTCGCTAATAATTTGATTTATAAAAACGGTGAGGCCGGGGTGCGCTGTGGTCTTGCTGATATGCAGATTATCAACAACACCGTGGCAGATAATGGTTTGGCTGGAGTTTCGGTAGCTGAATCTGCGCGACCAAAGACAGAAACAATCTCTGGTAAATCATCAGAACCGAAGCTACCGATGATTAAAAACAACATCGTCACTGGAAACGGAGAGGCTGGCATCAAATCCTTTGGTGGTGGCTACACCTATAACATTCTCTACGGTAATAATCGAGTAGATGGCTTTTACCCTGATTTCCTCTGGTATCTACGCCTTCAGTTTGGTGGTTACGAGGATCAAGCCACGCTGGAAAAAACCAAAAATATTCTTGCTGATCCCCTTTTTGTTAATCCGGCCCAGCATGATTATCGCCTCAGACCCGGCTCTCCGGCTATTGACAGCGGCGATCCTGCTGCGCCGTTCAACGATAAAAATTTTGGGCCATCACTTGGCTCTGATCTCAACGACATGGGTGCTTATGGCGGGCAATACACAGTGGCCGAGAACAGGCCGACGAACCAGCCACCCCAAGCACAGATTGAGGCACTGAAAGAACAGGTCTATGCCGGAGATAAAGTGGTGCTAAACGGCGCGGTCAGTCTCGATCCTAATGGTGATGAAATTCACTATGACTGGCAACTCACTGGAAAACCGATGCAGAGTATGGCAGCTCTTCTGCCGCAAAAGGACGGCACTTGTCAGCTTACGGCGGATAAAGGCGGCCAATATGCAGTACAGCTGACCGTCACTGACCGCTGGGGTTTGCGGGGCAAAACAGCGCAGCTGACCGTGAATGTTGACCCGGACAAGCCCCCCACAGCCAAGATCAGCAAGCCGCACGATCCGCCCAAACTCGGGCAGACCGTAACTCTTTCTGCCTATGACAAGAACAAGCAAAGTGGCAATGAATTGAGCTACCTCTGGATGATAGCCAAAAAACCTGCGGCCAGCCAAGCCCAGCTCTCCGCTCCAAATGCCGAGCGGCCTTCGTTTGTTGCAGATGCACCTGGTTGCTACACCCTGCGGTTGACTGTCGGTAATGGCAAAAAAAACAGCGAGCCGGATACTGCTTATTTTTGCACAAAGGAAAGTCAAGTTCCGGGCAAAAGGTCAGTGCCTGATGAGTATCCGACCATCCAATCGGCCTTGGATACCGCTGAAGATGGCGACGATGTGATCGTCCAAGCAGGTACTTATAAAGAAAATATCATCATCGACAAAGCGGTTAATTTGATCGGTGTGGGTAATCCAGTGATTGACGGCGGTGGGAAGAATGCCGATGAAGCAGCTGTCTTTGTTTGCTATCTCGACAGTAAAGCGACAGGCCGTGTTCAAGGTCTCACCGTCACTGGGGGCGGCGCGGGCCAATTTGGTCACGGTATCCAGATTCTCAACTGCTCGCCAGAAATCGTTGGCAACCGCATTACCGGCAACAAGCACGTAGGTGTGGGTATTCACGGACAAAAGGGCTTCACCGAAAACGCCAAAATTCATAACAACTACATCTACGACAACGCGATTGGTGTGAGCAACGGTCTTGGCGCAGGCGGGCAAATTTATCACAATAACATCTACAACAACAAAGTGACTGGCATTGGTGTGCGCGGCTTGGCCACGCCCGTTGTGCGCAATAACGCCATTTACGGCAACTACATCGGTATTGGAGTCAGAGAAGAGGCGTATCCGACAGTTGAGGGTAATGAAATTCGTGACAATATCACCGGGATCGCAGTCAATCCGGGTACCGAAGGAGCTGCGCACTTGGGAGCCGCAGGGAGCAAAATTATCGTGCGCGGCAATATTGTCCGTAATAACCGCAAGTCTGGTATCTTTATTTCCTCGCTCAACCGGAGTGACCTTTTTGTTCAAGGCAATTCTGTTACCAGCAACGCGACAACAGAGGAAAGCAGAAGCGGCGGTGTCGTGACCGGCTATCCGCATCAATCTTTGGCGAAAGCATTTATGGACAACAACGCGGTTAGCGGTAATAATCAACGAGATATTCAGCTGTTCCATGAGCTGGGTGAATCAGCCGGAACAATAGGCAGTTCACAAGGTCGCAGACCAAATTTTCAAGGGAGGTGAAGGGAGGTGAATTTACGGAGAGTGGATATTTTTGTCATAGCTTTGCTTGACAAATGCCGCTGCTTGTCGTATTCCATAAAGCATGGTTTGATTGAGGAGCGGCATAGATTCTTTCATCCTGTTGGCTGACAAAAAAATATACAACCCGTTAGAAAACCGCTAAATCAGATTTTGATCGGCGAGGCGGAATAGAGAGAAATGATAATGTGTTGCCGGGCGTGTGGCCAAGCGGTACGTTATTAGCCGGGCGTGAAAAGTTTACGTTCAGGCGGCAACGAATAAGGAGATATTCCTTATTCACCTATGTTCAACATGTGGAGGAGATAAAAATGAAAGGCTTGACAATGAGATTCGTACTGGGAATGGCAGCAGCAGCTTTAGTATTTGCTGGTACCGCATCAGCTCAGAAGGCAACTGGCAATTTGAGCATTGATCCTGAAACGTTGCAGACCGTTGACCAAGCTCTGCTCAAGATGCAGCAGGATATGATCCAAAAAAATTATGCTTCTATGTTGCTGAAGCCGCAGATGATGAGCAAAATGATGGCAGAGCGCACCCCACAGAATTTTATGCAGGGAGCCATTCAGCCGGTCATGATGCAGAAAATGCGTGATCAGATTAAACCGCAGCAGATGGGTATCATGTCCACCAGATAATAAATATCTGCTGCGCAGAGCTGCTTTCCTACTACGGTAAGCAGTATATAGAAGCTGGGGATGGTATCATCTCCAGCTTTTTTTTATCAGCAGGTAGTAGCTTTTTTCCTCACCTCATTTTTTCCTTCCTGCATCATTTTCCCCCCATTCTTGCACTGTTTGGTATCTATCCGAATGCGCGTAGCAAGATATTATTCTCCGCCGAGAAAAAATCGAACAGCTCGCCTTGACACTATCAACAGCTCTGTGCTATCCTATTCTTATATGGGAAATGCTCCTGATGAGAATAGGTGAAGGGGAGAAGTAGGGAGCTAATCGCGACAAAAAAATAGCAGCACAGTTAAAAATGGGGGAGACTACAATGAAGACAATAAAGAGAGTTACAACAAGGATTGTTCTTGGAATAGCAGTATTCGGTTCTGTAATGACAGCTGGTTCTGCATCTGCCTTCACCGTTGATCAAGAGATCATAAATATGATCAACGGAATTATAGTACAGATGCAGCAACAGACAATGGCTGAATTGTATCCACAGGCACCGCTGAAGAATCAGATGCGTGGCAAGATGATGCAAGAATTTTCTTCAAAAACAATTCTGATGAATCAGATTCAGCCGGTAATGATGGAAGCGAACCTGAAGGCGACCAAAAACGCACTGATGGAACGGATGGTTAGTAGGCCGATTCCTCTACCAGGATCATGATCTGCCGATAAAAGGCAGTTGTGTTCAATATATAAAATGCCGGAGAACGCCCTGAGCTTCTCCGGCATTTTTTTGTGGCATTGTTTCGCAACTCATTCTGAGGGCTTGACTTCTCAGTCTGCTCTGTGCTACCGTACTCTTACATCTTATGAACATAATAATAAAAAAGGGGACAAAATGAATATACTGAATATAATTCGCACCAGCCTAATTTTGGGAGCTACAGCAGCAGGCTTGATCCTGACAGCAGCTCCGGCCAGTGCGCTTGAATTTGACCCGAAAACGCTGCAAACCGTTGACGAGATGATACGAAAAATGCAGCAAGAGACGATGCAGCAGCAATATGCAGCTATGCCGCTCAAAAATGAGTTGCCGGGAAAAATGATGAATAATATGTATCAGTATGCCTCAACCGCTTACCGACAGAATATTCAGCCGCAGATGGTGCAAGTGATAATCGGCAATATGCGGCCTTGGGAGTTTCCTGGAAAATTCAAACAGGCGATGATGCCGAGCATAGTTCCGCAGGTCAGTAATCAGATCAAGCAGATACAACTCCAGCAGATGCAGGAGGGAATCAACGATCCTTCATTTCCGAACGTACCCGGCATGTTGCAGAAAACAGAAGAGCAGGTTAAATAGCCTTCTCTGATTTTGAAGTCGAAAAGTTGAAAGCCGTGCCACATGGTGCGGCTTTTTTATTTTCAGCACGAGCTACTCGATGCACTTGCAACGTTTCTTTTATTGTGAATAAAAACAACAAGAAGGTGCAAAGGTTAGGTGTCACTCGCTGTGAAAAGTAAAAAAAATTATACATAGTCTTGTAAAAGACTTGCAAAACAATGCACAAAACGCTATGTTTGTCAAACAGGAGCAATTCTGTGCTGATGCAAGAAAAAATGGAGCTGACATGTTTTGAGAGGTATCCGTTCGCGTGGTGCGGACGGTTTTTCAAACAAGAGGAGGAGGAAAAAGTGAAAAAAGTAGCAATCAGATTTACAGCTGGAATTGGACTCGCTCTCGCCGTAACCGCTGGTTCGGCTTGGGCGCAGAGGGACAACAACCCCATGTCCGGCATGGCCAACAGCATCGCCGCTGGCATGGCCAGCAGCATGATTTCTGGTGTCAACCAGCAGGTCAGCGGCAATGTCAAAATGGACACGCTGTTCTCACCTGAGGCAGATCAGGTTGCTCAGTCTGGACCGGCATCAGTTTTGGACATCCGCCAGATGATTGAGCAGGCTGTGCAGAATATGCCACAGCAGCAGCGTGACTCGCTGGCCCAGCAAATGACTACGCAGAACCTGAGCCTGCTTCAGCAGGGTTCAGCCGCAGCCAGCCAGATCAGAACGAAAGTGCGGGACACTATCATGACTGACCGCTACAAAAACATTTCTGCAATGGCCCCAAATCTGTACAGAAGCAATATTCAGCCGCAGATGGTACAGACCATCATCAGCAACATCAAACCTTGGGAGCTGCCTAATCGCTTCAAGAGCAAGATGATGCCGATGATCGTTGGTCAGGTGAGCAACCAGATTAAAACGCCGCAGATCAATTTCATGCAGGAGAACATCAATAGTGCTGAGTTCCCCAATGTGCCTGGTTTGCCGAGTGGTATGGCTGGTTCTGTACCCAACCAAATCAAAGAGCAGCAGATGCAGCAAATGCAGCAAGGCGTGATGGATCCGAATTTCATCAATTCTCAGGACTTGATGAACGGCGGAATGTAAGCTGAAACGTAGTTTTTGTTTAAGCTTGAAGCCGGAGACGCGAGGAGTGTCTTCGGCTTTTATTTTGATAGCGGAGCAGTTGAAAAAATTTTACAAACTTGGCAAAAATTGCTATTTTAAAGAGTAGTCGTATTTTATGGGAAGAGGAGCTGGTGCAATTATGGAAAAACGAGGAGAGAAAGGCATGAAGAAGACAATCAAGGTTGCGTTGGGTCTGTCCGTTATCTGTTTGGTAGCAGCAGGTTCAGCTTGGGCTGGCGGCAGTAATCCGGGCGATATGGGTATGGGCAATGTGGGCGTAAACCCCATGATGGGCGGCATGAACCCGATGAGCAGTGGCTTCAACATGCCCGTTAATCCCAGTTCGTTGGCTGGCACCTATGCAGGAGCGGGCGTTCAGTCAGGTTATAACAGCGGAATGCCGGGCGGCATTGGGATGGGTGGAACCATGCCGGGCAACAGTGGAATGCAGCAGCAGTGGGGGATGCCTATGCTCGACCTGCGGCAAGTGGTTATGCAGGGCATCCAGACGCTACCGCAGCAGCAGCAGTACAACGGGGCAATCGGCATGGCTAATCAGAATTTGTCTCTGCTGAATCAGAGCATGGGGAATGGCATGTCTCCGGTCAATCAGATTCGGTACAGCGTGCGGGATCAAATCATGACCAATCGCGTCAACGATATCTCCCGGATGGGCCAAGCCACTTTTAGGCCGATGATTCAGCCCGGTGCCGTACAGAGCATGATCAGCCAAATTCAGCCGTGGAATTTCCCCTACCGCTTCCAAAGTGCCATGATGCCTGCCATGATTCCTATGGTTAGTTCGCCAATCAAGCAGCAGCAGATGGCTTTCATGCAGAACGGCATCATGAGTCAAGGTTTTCCCAATGTTCAGCTGCCGATGCCTGCTTTTGGGCCTCAAGGCATGTACAATAACATGATGCCAAATAATCAAGGGATGATGAATGGCGGCATGATGCAGCAGGGCGGAATGATGAATAACGGTGGATATTACCCATCAATGAATGGTGGCATGATGCCGGGTAACCAAGGCATGTATAACAATGGAATGCCTGGTGGAATGGGAATGGGTGGTATGATGGGTGGCAGCATGATGCCGGGCGGTCAAGGTATGTACGGCTACTGATCAATAGAGAGCAAATTGATCGACTCCACCAAGCCGGGGATGCGAGAGCGTCTCCGGCTTCGTTGTTTTCAGCTTCCCTCTTGACGCGCCTGCTGCACCCGGCTACATTGGCCTTTTTTGCATGAAAAATATGTTCAGCCACAGCGGTTATGCCGCTGAAAAAGAGGGAGAAAAGAAAGGTGGAGCATAAAAACGCCATTGTTTTGGCTATGTTTGGCACCACCATTGAGTCTGCTCTCAAAGGCTTGCTCAATATCCACGACAAAATGAAGGCGCGTTACCGAGAAACGCCAGTGCGGATAGCTTTTACCTCCAACATAATCCGCAAAAAATGGCAAAAGCGGGCTGCTGATCCAGAGTACATCAAAGCGTATCCTGAAATTCCGATGGAAGTGCTGCACGTCAAAACAGTTTTAGCAACAATTGCCGATTTGCAGGATCAGGGCTATGACACTATCGTCCTTCAGCCGACCTACATTGCTATGGGCGAGGAATTTTTTGATCTTAGCACCTACGTTGATGGCTTACTACGGATGGGTACAATCAAAAAAGAAAAATATAAACCTTTTTACAAAGTAGTGTTGGGTCGTCCTGCGCTTGGCAGCTACAGTACCGCCCATTCTTATGCCGAGGACATCATGGCGGCGGCTAAGGCTTTGGCCGCTGATACCGAGCTGGCTAAAGCGGAAAAAGCCGCGTTGGTTTATATGGGTCATGGCAATCAACATTTCCCCTCCGCAGGTTTTTATTTGGAACTTGCCCACCAGATGCGCCAACTGTATCCAGATGTGCTGACGTTGATCGGCAACATTGAGGGTTTTCCTCATCTTACCGATGTAATGGACGAGCTGAAGCGTTTTGAAGTAAAAAAAGTGCTGCTCAAACCTTGCATGATCGTAGCCGGGGGACACGCAGTGAATGACATGGTTGGACCAAAGGATACATCGTGGAAGAGCATTTTGGAGAACAACAGCTTTGCGGTAGTGGTTGTCGAAAGCGGGCTGGGCGAGATTGATGCCTTTGCCGAGTTATTTGTTCGCAATGCGGGCGAAGCTGCCGCTAATGCGGGCATCTTTTTGAAATAACAATGGTCACTCGACCGAACGGATTTCCTTACGTGGCAGGTGGCACTTTGCTGCTTATTTTGCTTATAACCATGCTTTTTTCCGCAGGCATGGGCTTTATGCACATTTCGGCCTCGACGGTGCTGCAAGCTGTCGTTGCACATTTTTTCCCGACTGCTGGGACAGAGCTTGATCCGGTCACGGTGGCGGTCATCATTGATGTTCGCCTACCGCGTATCTTTGCGGCTGTACTGGTGGGCGGAATGCTGGCGGTCTGCGGCACGGTTTTTCAGGCCATCTTGCTCAATCCGCTCGCTGATCCTTACACGTTGGGGGTTTCCTCCGGCGCAGCCTTCGGGGCTTCGTTGGTGATTGTCCTCCAAGTTGCCGGACTGTCCTTCTTACCCAAGGCCTTTACCGTGCCGATTTTTGCCTTTGCAGGCAGCATTGCGGCTTTATTAGCTGTGCTGGCCTTGGCTGCTGGCGACCGGCGGCTTTCTTCTTCCAGCTTGATTCTTTCTGGGGTCATTGTGGCTGCTATTCTTTCCGCTGCCATCGGTTTTCTTCAATTTCTTGCTGAAGAACAGGTTGGTATCATCATTTTTTGGCTGATGGGTTCTTTAGCCAGCACCTCCCGACAAGACATCCTCTTGCTCATTCCGGCGGCTTTGATTGGTTCAGCGGTCTGCCTCTTTTGTGGTCGCGATCTCAA